>JAZUCR010000569.1:0-13271 GCA_045639225.1 Victivallales bacterium | reverse complement strand
ATGACCACGCAGACCGGCGGCAATGTGGAGGTCAGTGCGATCTACGGCAATTTCGACGATGCCCAGACCGGCGTCAAAAATATTTTCGCCGATGCGGAAATGAAACAGTTCCTGACGGATAAAAACATGGAATTCTCGTCCGCCAATTCGATCAATTTCGGCCGTCTGGTGCCGCAGATCGTCTATTATGTCTCCGCTTACTGCGACCTCATCAAGACCGGCCGGATCAAAGCGGGCGAAGCGTTCAATGTGACCGTGCCGACCGGGAATTTCGGCAATATCCTGGCGGCCGTTTATGCCCAATACATGGGCGTGCCGATCGCGAAGCTGATCTGCGCCTCCAACCGGAACAACGTGCTGACCGATTTCATCCGGACCGGCACTTACGACCGGAACCGTCCGTTCCATACCACGACCAGCCCTTCGATGGATATCCTGATCTCGTCGAACCTCGAACGCATGCTGTATCATCTGAGTGGCAACGATGCGGAACTGGTCGCCGGACTGATGAAACAGCTCAAAGCCGACGGCAGATATACGATCCCGGCGGCGATGCTGACGAAACTGCAGCAGGAATTCTACGGCGGGTTCTGCGACGACCGGGCCGCTTCCGCGACCATCGCCGCATTGTTCGAACAGCACCGTTATCTCTGCGACACGCATACCGCGGTGGCGGTCAACGTGTATGAACAGTATGTGCGGGAAACGGGCGACCGGAAACCGTGCGTGATCGCTTCGACCGCATCGCCTTACAAGTTCGCGAAAGCGGTTCTTTCCGCGGTTGCTCCGGGCAGTACGGCGGACAATGAATTCGCGATGGTGGACGAACTTTCCAAAGTCACGGGCACGAAGATCCCCGCGCCGCTGGCGAATCTGAAAGACCGCGCGGTGCTGCATAAATCCTGCGTGAAACAGTCCGAAATGGCCGGGTTCATCCGCGATTTCCTGAGCCGCTGACTCCGGCCGGCAGGGGTTATTTTTCCCAGCTGTTGTTGCCGAGGATCCCTTCCGGGAACCAGACGGGCTGAAAACCGTGTTCGGTTGCCAGCCGACAGGCGGCTTCGACCCGGTCCAGATGATTCGGAATGTAATTGAAATAGTCCGGATAACTGTATTGCTCGTGGGTCATCAGGCTGATCGCGTCACGGTCCGGAGCGATCGATGCGAATCTCTTTTCCAGCACGTCGATATCATTGAAGTTGCAGCAGATCAGATTGGTCAGCAGAATGAGATCGAATTTCCGGTCGTACCAGAGGTGGGCGGCCCTGGTCAGATAGTGGGCGACATCCTGTTCGTAATGATACCCGATGTCCGTGACGGCAATGGAATGTTTTTCGCCGATATGGGAGATGCTGCCGAGAAAACCGCCGGAGAGACATCTGGTGCCGCGTTCCTGCAGAACATGGAAATTTTCCGGATTGGTGATCGCCCAGTGAATGACCATCGGCGGGATAAAACATTCGGGTCCGGCGAACCGGCAGACTTCCTTGTAGACCTGGTCATAATCTGCCGCCAGCGTGGCTGCATCGGCCGACTGGTAAGGCCGGTCCGGGAACTCGCTTTTGGCATGGAAGGACAATCTCAGCCAGTCGCGGCTGGCCTGGAATTCCTTCTTGTAATCCGCGGGGAAATCCGAGATCGAAAAATCGTGATGGTCATCATGAAAAAAGAGGTTCAGCATAAAGTGCGAACCATATTTTTCATGGATGGCACGGAGTCTGCCGAGAAACATTTCATCGAAGATCGATTTCGGGCGGCTGAGCGCGATGCTGCGGAGGAAAAAACTGCAGTCGTCGAAAAAGAAATTATACCGTTTGAACGATTTGCGGTCCCACATGACCGTGAGCGTGAGCGTGCGTTCACCGAAGGAATCCGAGGCTGCTGCCCGGATCCTGTTGATCTTTTCCGTCAGCCGGACTTTGGCGGTAAAATTGCGGTCGAACCGTTTCACCGGCTGGTCGTTGACCGTGACCTCGGCCTGCGGATCGGCAATGCCTTCCACGGTGATTTCCAGGTAATCATCGGTTTCGATGCCGTGATGCCGGTTCAAAACGGCGCCGTCTCTGAGATTGGTGATCTCCAACATGATTCGTTCTCCTTTTCCGATTTGCAAAATGGGCTGTTTTCAGTTATATTATAACACCGTTTCGCCAGAATGAAATATGCAAAAAAGGACATTATAAGGCAGAATGGGATATTTCGATGATTTTCAGCTGCTGAATGTGAGCCGGTCGCGGATGTACGGGGAATCGCATGCGCCGCTGATCCGGACGCCGCATCATTATCTGGGTCTGATCCAGGGGGAAGTCATTCTCGGCGGGAGGACGGAGAAACGTCCGCTGGTGTATCTGACGCCGGGCGGGATCCTGACGCCGGGCGGGTGGGATTCTCCGCCGGGACAATGGCGCGATAATTTCTATATCGAATGCTCGGGGGCGCGGGCCGACCGTTTTTTCGAGGCGTTCGGGGCATCGGGCCGATGCCGGTATTATTTCGTCCGGAATGCGGCGCCTTTCGTTGCACTGCTGAATACCATGAAAAAACTGTTCTCGAAAGGGACGGTTCGGTTTGCCGCGGATGCGGCGCTGTGTCTGGAAGAATTTGCTTCGCGGCTGGAACGCAGTCAGATCAGCGAGGCCGGCGGCGGCCGCATGACGGAACTGGAACGGGTGATGGATGAGGTCCGCTGCGATCCGGGGGCGGATTGGGATTTTCGTGCCGAAGCAGAAAAAGCCGGCATCACGCTCCGGCATTGGAACCGGCTGTTCACCGCAGTCGCCGGGATGGCGCCGCATCAGTTCGTAACTGCCTGCCGTCTGCGTCTTGCCAAAGAACTGCTGGTGTCTTCCGGACAGCCGATCAAGCAGATCGGGGTGCTTTCCGGTTTCGACGGGGTTTCGGAATTCACCCGTTTTTTCCGGAACGGGACCGGCATGACGCCGGGCCAATGGCGGAAAAACCAGCTCAGGTAAGCCGGGAATCGTTGGTAAAATTTGCTTTCATCCAAACATCAGGATATATTACGACAATGGGAGTTTTTTTCCTTGCTCGATGGTTCTGCTTTGGCTGAGCAAATGGTAACATACGGGAGATTTAATGATGTATAATGTGATCGATTACGGTGCCGTCGGCGACGGCGTGACCAAAGATACAGCCGCCATTCAGCGGGCGATCGATGAATGTGCCGTTAAGGGCGGAACTGTCATGGTGCCGCCCGGAGTTTACCTCACCGGCAGTATTTATCTGCGCAGCAATGTCGAACTCAATATTGCGCAAGGCGCAACCCTGCTCGGGAGTCCCGATCTGAATGACTACAATGAACTCGACGCTTACCCGCAGAACTTCTTCTCTCAGAAAGAAGGCTGGAGCGGCAAACATCTGATTCTGGCGATCGAGGTCGATAATGTTGCTCTGACCGGGAAAGGGACGATCGACGGTAATGCCCGCTCATTCTTCGATACGAAACCGCTTTACACCGGCGTGATCGGCTGGCGTGACGGTTTCATCAATGCCGTGGATTACAAAAACTGCGGCCGGCCCGGTCAGGAAATCGTCTTTATCGAAAGTTCGAATATCAGAATCAGCGATTTGCAGTTCAAAGACATGTGCTGCTGGAGCTGCTTCATGCACGGCTGCGAAAACATCCAGATTTCCGGTTTGCGCATCAGCAACAATATCAGTTATGCCAACACCGACGGTCTGGACATCGACTGCTGCCGCAATGTCACGGTCAGCAACTGCATCATCCGTACCGGTGACGATGCCATCGCCATCCGCGGAGTTCCGGCAAAGCTCAAGGATCAGAGCAGGATCTGCGAAAACATCACGGTCTCCAACTGCGTTTTCTATGTCTCCGCCGACGGTATGCGCATCGGTGTCGGCACCGGCACGATCCGCCATGTCGTGGTTTCGAATATCGTTATCGAACATTCCGGCGTCGGTCTGCATTTGCAGAACTGTTACGATCCGGTTTCGACCGGGGTCAGTATTTCCGATGTGTCTTTCAGCAACATCATCATCCGCAACACCCCGCTTCCGATCATGGCCAGTTCCGGCACGGACAACTCGATCGGCTATCTGAAAAATGTCTCCTTCAGCAGCATCAATATCCTCTCCGAAGGCCAGATCGTGGTTGCCGGCTTCGGGAAAACCAGAGTTTCCAACGTCTCCTTCTCCGACCTTTATTTCGAATGTCTGCCCAATATGCTTGATGTATCAGCCTACTCCGGATCCGCGAAAATGGCAGTTGAAAATGCCGTTTTCAAAATCAAATCGGCCGACAATATCCGCTTCAGCAATGTTGTCGTTGCCAATAACTCCATCCCGACGCTGGCAAGCATCGATTCCGCCAATATCAGCGGTGAAATCAAAACGGTAAATTGAGTCTGTGCAGGATGAGTCCCCGACATTACGGGATTCATCCAGAGCCGAATCGATCCTCATTGTTTGCACCGGAATTGTCTGCAAAACTGCCCGGTTTCGGACCAGTATTGTGAAAAATTTCACAGCTACATGATATCAATAAAAATATATCGTTTTGTAATTTGCTTGTAATTAACATTTTATAAATTTATTGTGAAAAATGAAAATAAGAAAAAAGACGAAAATTTTATGAAAAATGAGCTTGACTTTTCGAGTTCAGATACTATATTAAGCTGTGAAATATATCACAGTATTGTTTCAGGAAGGATAAGGACATACTGTATTGCTTCCTGCCGGTGAAATTGTTTGCCGGCGGCGGGGCTGTGAAAACGGAAAAATATCAGTCACAAGAAATATTGTGTCTTTTTACAGGAAGGAGTAAAAAATGAGTTGCAACAAGTTGTCGGAAGGTGCGGCGGCCAAGTTCGCCGAACTCGACACGTTCGTTGAAGGTCTGAAAATCGACCGTGACGATGAACGCCGCCGGGGGTATCTGATCCAGGTGCTCCACCGTGCGCAGGATATCTTCGGATATCTGCCGCGCGAAGTCCAAATCCATGTCGCGCAGAAACTGTTTCTGTCCGAAGCGCAGGTGTCCGGCGTGGTGAGTTTCTACAACTATTTCACGACGAAGCCGAAGGGCAAATACAATGTCAACGTCTGTCTGGGCACGGCCTGCTATGTGAAAGGCGCTGAGAAAGTGCTTGCCGAGCTGGAACGCATTCTGGGCGTGAAAGCGGATACGAATCCGACCCCGGACGGCTTGTTCTCGATTTCCGCGCTGCGCTGCGTGGGAGCCTGCGGACTTGCTCCGGTCATGGTTGTTAACGGCAAAGTTTACGGCAAAATGACTCCGGCCAAAGCAGTCGAAGTCATTAAAGAAATTCAGGCCAAGGAGGCGGCTGCAAAATGAATAAGATTACATCCCGGGAAGCCCTGGAAGCTGCTTACAACGCTTCCAAAGGCGAACTGATGCTCCGTATCACGGATAAACATGATCTCAATTCCAAGAAGAAAGACATCCTCTGCTGCGGAGGAACGGGCTGCCATGCCTCCAATTCGCAGGAAATGATGGAAAATCTGCGGAAATACATCAAAGAGAACGGCTTGGAAAATGACGTCCGCGTCGTCCAGACCGGCTGCTTCGGATTCTGCGCGCAGGGCCCGATCGTCAAGATCATGCCTGACAACGTGTTCTATGTGCAGGTCCAGCCGGAAGATGCCAAAGAGATCGTGGAAAGCCACATCGTCGGCAAGAAACTGGTGGAACGTCTGCTTTACGTCGAACCGGCCCTGAAGGAACGGATCCATGATTATGCCAAGATGGCGTTCTATGCGAAACAGCAGCGCATTTCCCTGCGCAACTGCGGTCTGATCGATCCGGAGCGGATCGAAGAATACATCGCCAACGATGGTTATAAAGCCCTGGCCCAGTGTCTGTTCGACATGACTCCGGAAAAAGTGGTTCTGGAAGTGCTGAACTCCGGTATCTGCGGACGCGGCGGCGCCGGTTTCCCGACCGGACTGAAATGGAAGATCGCCGCGGGCGTCAAGACCGATGAAAAATACATCGTCTGCAACGCCGACGAAGGCGACCCCGGCGCGTTCATGGACCGCTCCATCATGGAAGGCGATCCGAACAGCATCATCGAAGCGATGGCGATCGGCGCGTATGCGATCGGCGCCCAGCGCGGTCTGGTTTACATCCGTGCGGAATATCCGCTGGCGGTGAGCCGTCTGCAGAGCGCGATCGATCAGGCGCGTGCCTGCGGTCTGCTCGGCAAAAACATCATGGGAACCAACTTCTCGTTCGATATCGATATCAAACTCGGCGCGGGCGCGTTCGTCTGCGGCGAAGAAACCGCTCTGATCCATTCGATGGAAGGCCAGCGCGGCGAACCGACCACGAAACCGCCGTTCCCGGCGAACATCGGCGGCGGTTACTGGGGCTGCTCCACCAACGTGAACAACGTGGAAACTTACGCTTCGATCCCGATGATCATCCGCAACGGCGCCTCCTGGTACAACAAGATCGGCAACTGGAAGCCCGAATGGGATGAAAACGGCAACTTCAAACGCACGATCAGCGGCAGCGCCGGCACGAAAGTGTTCGCCCTGGCCGGACAGATCAACAACGTGGGTCTGGTGGAAGTCCCGATGGGCACCACGCTGCGTGAGATCATCTACGATATCGGCGGGGGGGTTTCCGGCGGACGCGAGTTCAAAGCGGTGCAGACCGGCGGACCTTCCGGCGGCTGCATCACCAAGGAAAACCTCGATACCCCGATCGACTACGGCAACCTGGCGAAGATCGGTTCGATCATGGGTTCCGGCGGTATGATCGTGCTGTCCGGCAAGGACTGCATGCCGGCGATGGCGAAGTTCTATCTGGACTTCACCCGCGACGAATCCTGCGGCAAGTGCACGCCGTGCCGTATCGGCACCCGGCGCATGCTGGAAATGATGGAAAAGATCTGCGACGGCAACGGCACGGAACAGATGCTGGAAGATCTGGAATCCCTGGCGAAGACGATCCAGGATACCGCGCTGTGCGGTCTGGGTCAGACGGCCCCGAACCCGATCCTGAGCACGCTGCGTTATTTCAAGGACGAATATCTGGCGCACGTCCGCGACAAAAAATGTCCGGCCGGCACCTGTCCGAAACTTTACACGCTGACCATCACCGATGCCTGCATCGGCTGCACCAAGTGCAAACGGAACTGCCCGGTGGGAGCGATCACCGGCGAGCTGAAGCAGAAACATGTGATCGACACTTCGAAGTGCATCAAGTGCGGCGCCTGTATTGACGGCTGCCCGAAAAAAGCGATTGTCAAAGGATGAGTGAAACCATGAGCAACGTAAATCTTACCATCAACGGCAAAGCAGTGTCCGTTCCGGCCGGGTCCACGATTCTGGATGCTGCGAAACAACTGAATATCAATATTCCGACTTTGTGCTACTGCGACAAGCTCGGCTGCGGTGTCTCGAACCATCCCGCCAGCTGCCGTATCTGCGTAGTGGAAGTCGAAAAGAGACGCAATCTGGCTCCGGCCTGCGCCACTCCGGTCATGGAAGGCATGGTGGTCCACACCAATTCCCAGCGTGCCCTGAATGCCCGCCGGACCGTGCTGGAACTGATCCTGAGCGATCACCCGCAGAAATGTCTGACCTGCGCCAAGAACCAGGACTGCGAACTGCAGCAGCTGACCGCCGAATTCGGCATCCGCGACATCCAGTATGAAGGCGCCCGGAACAACTTCAAGGTCGATACCTCCAGCGAAGCAATCATGCGCGATCTTTCCAAGTGCATCATGTGCCGCCGCTGCGAAACGGTCTGCAACAAAGTCCAGACGGTCGGCGCCCTGACCGGTTACGGCCGCGGCTTCAAGGCTAAAGTCGGCACCGCCAGCCTGATCCCGCTGGCCGACACCAACTGCACCTTCTGCGGACAGTGTGTGAACGTCTGCCCCGTCGGCGCCATTACCGGCATCAGCTATGTCAAGAAAGTCTGGCAGGCGATCAACGATCCGACCAAGACGGTCATCGTCAGCACGGCTCCGGCCGTCCGCGTCGCCATCGGTCAGGAATTCGGATTCGAGCCCGGAACGCCTGTCACCGGCAAACTGGTGGCCGGCCTCCGCGCCCTCGGTTTCGACAAGGTGTTCGACACCAACTTCGCCGCCGACTTGACGATCATGGAAGAAGGCAATGAACTGGTCGGACGCATCAAGAACGGCAAGAATCTGCCGATCCTGACCAGCTGCTGCCCCGGCTGGATCAACTTCATCGAGCACAACTTCCCCGATCTGCTCGACATTCCGTCTTCCTGCAAATCGCCGCAGCAGATGTTCGGCGCGATCGCGAAGTCCTACTATGCGCAGAAGATCGGCGTGAAACCGGAAGATCTGATCGTCGTTTCGGTCATGCCCTGCCAGGCGAAGAAATACGAAGCCGCCCGTCCGGAATTCGCTCCGAACGGCGTCCGCGACATCGACTACGTCGTCACCACCCGCGAACTCTGCAAGATGTTCCGCGAAGCCGGCGTCAACCTCGCCAACCTGGAAGACGATAAATACGACAGCCCGCTCGGCGAATCCACCGGCGCAGCCGATATCTTCGGCGTCACCGGCGGCGTGCTCGAAGCTGCGCTGCGTTCCGTCTATTTCATGCTCAACGGCAAGAATCTGGAAGGCGATGCGATCAACTTCCGCGCGGTCCGCGGTCTGGACGGCGTCAAGGAAGCCAGAGTCCAGGTTACGCCCGAGCTCTCCGTCAACGTTGCGGTTGCCTCCGGTCTCGGCAACGCCCGCAAGGTGCTGGAAATGGTCCGCAAGGACCGGAACCGGTTCCAGGCGATCGAGATCATGGCCTGCCCCGGCGGCTGCATCAACGGCGGCGGCCAGCCGTATCTGCACGGCGATGCCGCGCTGCTCGAAAAACGGATGAAAGGTCTCTATACGGAAGACGAACGCAAGACCCTGCGTCTCTCCCATGAAAACCCGGACATCCAGACTCTCTACAAGGAATTCCTTGGCGAGCCGGGCAGCGAAAAGGCTCATCACCTGCTGCATACGGTCTATCACGAGAAATAATCCCGGACCGGATATATCTCCGGCGGCTGAGGGCATCGATCCTGTCTGCCGCCGGGATATGACTGCACCGGAAAAGAAAAATTTGGAATTGCGGGTATTGCTCGGCTCTCCCCCTCGGCTGACGGCTCGCAATTCCTTTTTCTTTTTTAAATCCGGTGTCTGTCCCTGATCCGGGTAAAGACGTCGAAGACGGGTTTAAAATGCCCGGTTTTCTTTTTTTATGTATTGACTTTCACGGCGGAACGGTGTATTTTACAGGAAGATTTCATATCACCAACGGAGGTTGAAAAATGGCGATCACATTCGGCAATGCAGTCCAGGATTTTTATCTGGAAAAAGTCAGACATACGCAGGCGGTCCGGAAAGCCCGTCTGGCGAGCTTGAAAACGAAGGAAGATGCGGAAAAATTCGTGGCGGAGACCCGTGCCAAAGTCCGGGCCTGCTTCGAGTTCCCTGCGGAAAAATGTCCGCTGAATGCCAGAGTCACCGGGACTCAGGATTATCCGGAATTCACAATGGAAAAAATCATGTTCCACAGCCGTGAAAACTATACGGTGACCGCCAATTTCTTCCTGCCGAAGAAACGGGAAGGAAAAGTCCCCGCGATCCTGTTCGTCTGCGGTCATGCGGGCGAAGGAAAAGGTTCCGCCACTTATCAGACCGCGATGCGCGGACTGGCGATGCGCGGATTTGCGGTGCTGGCGATCGACCCGGTCGGACAGGGCGAACGGCATCAGTTCCTGGAGGTTCCCGGATTTTCGAAATCGGCTCCGTGCACGGAACACAATATTCTGGGCAAGCAGATGCTGCTGAACGGCGACTGGTTCGGCTCGTGGCGGACCTATGACGCGGTGCGCGGACTGGATTATCTGCTGACCCGTCCGGAGATCGATCCGGCGAGGGTAGGGGTCCACGGCAATTCCGGCGGCGGCACGCTGACCACCTGGGTCTCCTCCGTGGATGACCGGTTCTTCGCAGCAGCCCCGAGCTGTTTCGTGACCACCTGGGTGCATGATATCGAAAATGAACTGCCGTCCGACATCGAACAGTGTCCCCCGAATGCGATGAAATACGGACTGGAGATCTCGGATTTCCTGATTGCCAGCGCGCCGCGGCCGTACCTGCTGCTGGGACAGAAGAACGACTTCTTCGATCCGCGCGGCATTGCCGAAGTCCGCGATGAACTCAAGGGCCTTTACAAGCTGCTCGGCTGCGAAGACAGCATCGAGTTGTGCATCGGTCCGACCAGCCATGGTTTGTCGGTGACCCTGCGCGAAGCCGCCTACGATTTCTTCTGCAGACAGGCCGGGATCGCGAATCCGTCGAAGAGCGAAGGCACGATCTCCACGCCGGATCAGGCCGAGACATATGCCGCTCCGGGCGGGGAAGTCCTCAATATGCCGACCGAACGGAAACTGCATGACCTGATCCTGGAAAAAACCGCGGCGCTGAAAGCCGCGCGGAAACCGCTCAGTCTGGCGGAAGTGCGCCGGGTCCTCATCGACAAGATGGGAATGGACGCTCCGTTTGTGCCGTATTACCGCGTCCTGCGGGTGGTAAATGTCCCGAATACGGAGCTTTATGCCGGACGGTTCGGTCTTGAAACGGAGCCGGGCCGCGTCATGAGCATTCTGTTCTCGCTGGTGAAAGGCAAGAATTATTTTCCGGAAGCGGAAAAGATCCGGCTTTTCATCCCGAATCAGGATTCGATGGCCGAGATCAATCCTGGAGAGGTAGCCGGAACCGATTTTTATGCGCTGGATATCCGCGGCATCGGCGAATGCATGCCGACGACCTGCAATCTGCCCGCGGGTGCCAATTTCTTTGCCAATTACGGCTTCGATTTCCATTATACGGCATTGGGCAATATGTTCGGGCAGAGTTATTTCGGCGGCAAAGTCAAAGATATTCTCTGCGCTGTGGAACTGCTGTCGCAGTCATCGGGCAATATCGAGCTGGAAGGCCGCGGCATCGGCGGTATCCCCGCTTTGGTCGCGGCTGTCCTGTCGGACAAGGTCAGAAAAATCCGTCTGGTCGATGTTCCGGATTCGTGGGAGAGCATGATCGCGCCGGTCATGCCGGAAGCGGAAAAATCGCCGATGTCGTATATGATCCCCGGCATCATGGAATATTGCGATCTGCCTGAACTGCGGGCCGCCATAGCCGATAAGATCATCAGCTGACACCGGGGTGTTTCAGGACAGTCTTCCTGAGGAAGAAAGTTTTGTAAAACAATTTCGGAAAAAACAGCGGCAGATTCCTGATCGGGATCTGCCGTTTTTATTTGGGTGATTTGCGGAAATATCCGGTAAGCCGGCCGAAAGCCATGGCCAGATGGAACACCATTCGGGGAAAATTCAAAGTGAACAGAGCGATCACGGCACGGATCCACTGAAGCATAGCCGAATAAATTGCCCGGAAAACCGAATAGTGATGCTTGCGCAGGACCCGGCCCATGCCGTTGCCGTAGGAATACCCGCGTTTCACGGTCCAGGGACCGATAAATACCGGATGGTTCACCACCATATCGGGACAGAAATCCAGCAGTTTCCGTTCTTTAAGCAGGTTCAGCAGGAAATCCGTTTCTTCGCCGGATCCGTAAACGGTCCCGGAGCCGACCCCCAGAGATTCATCGAACCGGATATCCCCGATGGCCTGCCGTTTCACGAAAATGGAGATCGAAACGCCGCAGCGCCAGACGTTGCTGAAGGTGATCCGCCGGGATGAACGATACATGAAACTGGCGGAAAACCGGCCGTGTTTGTCCGTTACCAGGGTGGAAACGCCGTCGATATGTTCTGCGGACAGATAATCGGAGACGGACTTCAGCAGGTTTTCCGGATAGGTGCAGTCATCATCGGGAAATGCGATGATTTCACCTTCCGCATAATTCAAGCCGAGATTTCTGGCATGGGAAAGCCCCGGTGTCGTCGTATACCGGCGAATCGGGAAAGTATGCTCGAAATCGGCTATGATGGGCAACAGCCGGTCATCTGAGTTCTGATCGATCAGGATTACCTCGAAAGAAGGCGGATCCAGCTGCCGGACAAGTGATTCGAAATACTCCCGGACGACCTGATCCCGATTGATCGTGCATAAAATCAGAGAGAAACGTTTCATTTTCTCTCTTTCCTTCTATTTTTCATTTTCTTATACCAACTCTTGATTTTCATTCTCAAAAAAGAATGTTTGGGGAAAATATAATTCAAAAAACGATAAATTCCACTGGAAAACTTTAAAAATTCCTCATTTTCCCGTAAATAGTCGTTCTCATCGAATATTGACAGCAGAAAAAGTTCCTTGTTCCAGGCTTTATGCAATAAAAATTCTCCGATTTCCCCCCGGGTCCCGGACGGCAGACAGTGATACCACTGATTCCAGAGGATCCGGCATTGGCCCTTGGCGATGGCGGTCCAGCCAGAAGAAAGTTCGGGATCCGACAACAGGTCTTTTCCTTTCAGGAAAGCTTCCGCGTGGTTCAAAGCATCCAGCAGGGAAGCCATCCGGCGGAATTTTTCCGGCGGCATGGACTGGGTCGAGGTAATTCCTATGGTGGTGTCGTAATTGTAATACTGATGACTGATCTGCAGAAAAACTCCTGCATGAAAAGCCACGGCCAGATAGAAGTAGAAATCTTCCCCCATGATACAGAAAAAGTCATCGATATCCGCCAATGCTTTGCTGCAGACATCCCGGCGGATCATTTTGAAACACAATGACCAGCCATGTCCTCCGCCCAGCAGGTCACGGATCACCGTTCCGTTACCCGTGATCCGTTTTTCCACCGGCGGGGTCCAGTCATACAGTTTTTTGATGGTGTCTCCGGTCCGGGTGAATTCCTTGGTGCCGAAATGAATCACATCCGCATGTTCCCGATCGGCCAGGGCCGATAATTTTTCCGCCGCATCGCGGTCGAAGTAATCATCCGGATCCAGAAACATCAGATATTCCCCCCGGCTTTCCCGGATGCCCCGGCTTCGGGCGGACAGTGTTCCGCCGTTTTTCTCCTGCCGGAACAGCCGCAAACGGCTGTCGGAAGCCGCACGTTCGGTCAATATCCGGACGGAATCATCAGCTGACCCGTCATCCACAGCGACAACTTCCACATCCTGCAGGGTTTGTCCCAGCAGGGAATCCAGCGCCATGCCCAGAACTTTTCCGCTGTTGTAGACCGGCAGAACGAACGAAACTTTCGGTGTTTTCATTTCCTCATTCATTTCTGTCCCCGGGGTTTCAAGCGGTTGAATAAATACCGTG
>JAZUCR010000568.1:0-9857 GCA_045639225.1 Victivallales bacterium | reverse complement strand
GGGACCGAAATAATCGCCGAAGGTGCGTTTGTCGTTGACCGTGAAGAGATAATCGGCATCGCCGGAACTGCGGACCCAGGTGACCAGGTCGGGGTTGGAGGCCGACACATACGGCTGATAGTAAGGCGCCAGCTGGTCGCGCAGTTTCAGCCCGATTTTCTGGAGCGCGGCCTTGTCCTTGTCCGGATCGTCGATCCGGGTATAGTCTTCCATCGTCAGATCGGGCGTGATGGCCGGAACCAGAAAACGGTCGCCGACGACGATCCCGCCTTTGCGCTGAAAGTCCGCGATGACCTTGTATACTTTTTCGGTCAGCACGTCGCAGCCCGGCAGAATCAGCACTTTGACACCGTCCAGACCGTCCCGCAGAACGGTCTCGTCGTAGATGACTGAAGGCGCGAGGTTGGCCCACAGCAGGGCAAGATGTGCCTGGAACGGCCAGCCGACCCACCCCCAGGTAGACCGCCGGGCAAACATGGCGGAGGTGAAACTTTCCAGAAGCGCCACTTCGCTTTTCCGTTCCGGAATCCTTTTCAGGACCGGTCCGAAGGGTCGGACGATATTTACCAGGATCGCCTTGAGCGACTCGCCTGCGGCGGGGTTGGTCAGTCGGTAGCTGGACCAGCTGCGCTTTGTCCGCTTGTTCGGCATCAGGGAATCGATCCCGTGGAACATGATCCCCTGCACGTGCCGGGAGATCTGGGTCCAGACTGCGATCGACATTTCGTCCGGAGCAATGGAAATATAGGATGCTTTCGGAAACTCTTTCACCCAGGCGGGTTCGTTGGCGACTTTCATGCCTGCCGGGGCGACTGCACTGCGGTAGACGATGATCTGCGTCATGTTCATGATCTGCTGTTTCGGATTGCCTCTGCCCATAGCCTGCAGTTCGGAGGTGACGGCACCGATATTGATCGGGTCCGGCGTAGCGTAGACCCAATGGCTGATGCAGTCCACATTGCCGCCGCTTCCCCACACGGGCGGCACCCGCACCGCCGGATCATGGAATGTCCAGACCGGACGTTTCATTTCCTGCTTGAATTCCCTGACCATGCGGGAGTTTATCACGTTCCAGCCGTCACCGTCCTTCCAGAACCATTTATAGAAAGTCAGAATCGGATCGTTGTCCGGAATGACCCGCGACAGCGGAAATTTCCGCAGCGAGGTATAGACAATGCCGGCTTTCTCTTCCGCTTCGAGCGGGATCGGATATCCCGCAAATTTCTGAAATGCCGCTTTGCTGCGCGGATCGAAGGACAGCTCGGTGGAGTCGCGGAGTTCGGAATTGATGATCGCACCCTCGATCACCGGATACTCACGGAGGACCGCCGCCCTCTCTTTCGCCATTTTTCCCGCCCGGTCCTGCATCTCGGGATCGGCGGCATTCAGACTTTTTTTCGGATTCGGCTTCCCGTTGCGCATCACACGCAGGGAAATCGATTTCTCTTTCAGTAATTTCCTGGCATTGGCTCTGGAATCCAGCCCCCGGAAGCCGTCGAACAGCATCTCATCCAAATACGGGTAATTTTCGAACTTGCGGGATTTCCAGTATTCGGAAATCGCGTGCGTGAAACCTTCTTCCTGCAAGTCCTGATGATGATATGTGCCCATACCCCAGATCAGGACGGGCATCTGATCCGGTAGACGGGGTGAGATCAGCAGCTGGTCTTTCACTTTCTGCAGATCCGATCCATTGCCCCGGAGGGTAAGTTCGATCGGATATTTTCCGACAGTCAGTTTCGTTTCCACCGGGATAAGAATTTCCGTTCTGGCGCCTTTGGCCAGTGCCGGAGTCCTGATGCTTTCGATCGGCCGGTCCGCCACGGATCCGACGATCTCCATGGACGGCAGATCGGTTTTGTCCGCCTGGACGATTACTTTCAGCACCGCGTCTTTTTCATTGCGCAGAAAAGCTCTCCGGCCGATGATTTGCATGCCGGCGTCCGCGGTGGCGGAGATCCCGGCCAGAAGCAGCAGCGCAGCGGCACGGGAGAAAAATGTTTTGAACATGGATTCCTCGCTTATTTTACCAGATTGATGACCACCGGTTTCCAGATGCCGCCTGCGGCCACAGTGTCTTCCACCCGGACTGCCAGAACATTTTCGCCGCCCCAGTTGATCTCATCCGTGATATTCAAATCGAACGGCTTGTCCCACCCCATGATGCCGACATCATGCTGGCCGACATATTTGCCGTTGAGCCAGACCCAGGCAGTTTCATCGACCGCGCCGAAATGGATCTCGACCGCATTGCATTCACTTTTCGGAGGCATCGTGAATCGGATCCGATACCAGGCTATTCCGTCATAGCCGTGATAACCCTGATTTTCCCAGACGCCGATTTTGAGTTTCTTCCATTTCGAATCGTTGAATCCGGGGTTGAACCAGCCCTTATGATGACCGTTGCCCATCGGATCGGTACGGAAACTCCAGCCTTCCTGCGGCAGCGGAACGGATTTGACCGTTATCACCTCATGGTCGTGGGTCGGGTCATCCCGCAGCAGATTGCTTTTCCGGTAATAAGGGAAATCCACGATCCGGTTGGCGCTGCGCCGGACGCTCAGCACTTTGCTTTTTTCGGCCAGCAGGGTCAGCAGCTCAACGGATTTTTTCTGGTCCGGAAAATTCCTGGCGCATTCGAGCAGGACTGTCGCCGCCTGCTCATTGGTTTCCCCGACTGCGGCTTTCAGCAGCGGATAGGATTTGACGCCTTGTCTCAGGAATATTTCATAGATGGCGCGGCACCGGATCACGGCATCGGCATCCTTCACTCCGGACTTCAATGCTTCATCCGCGTGGGGACTGTCCAGCAAAGTCCGGAAAGTGGTCCGGCGCAGGACCGGATCCGCTTGCTGATCCTGAAAAACTTTCATGCTTCGATCCGCGGAACGGCTCAGTTCCAGGCGCCGCTGCTGTCCGGCAGGTTCGCCGGCCAGCAGGCTTCCCGCGGCGATCAAGGTCAGAAACAGGTATTTCATAAATGTTTTTTATTTTGTTTTCGGCGGCAATGCGGTCAGCTTGACTTCGAGGATCTGGCCGTCAAAACGCTGGTGGATGCTGCTGTGGCGGTCTCCGATGGTCAGCGGATAGACTGCTTCCGTCAGCGCCCCGCCGGTTTTCAGATTGGCTTTCCGGTTGAGCGCGCCGTTCAAAAAGAAGGAGACTTCTTTAACGCCGTCGTATTCCACCGCCAGCGTGAAATCTTCATCTTCATTCAAGGTCATCGGCTTGCTGTAAGCAGCTTCCAGAGATTTTTCAAAACCGAACCGCCCTGCGCAGATGAATTTTCCGTCTTTCCTGCGGATCAGCTGAAACGCGAATCCCTTCTTGGAATCGGGATTGGTTTTGTGTCTGCCCCAGGATGCATCCATGACATAGTTGTTGTCCCACATGGCCATTTCCGTTTTATTGCTGCTCTGTTCCCGCAGACGTGCCTTCACTTCCAGACGGAATGCGCCCTTCGGAGTCAGTTCCGGATATTTTTTGACGGTGACGATCCCCTCGGGCTTGTCCTTGTTGGTCAGGCCGACATCCAGGTATTGTTTGCCTTCTTCCCCGGCGATTTTCGTAGTGCCGCGGAACCGCATTTTGAATTTTCCGTCCACACTGTCGATTTTTCCCTTTGTGAAGTCCCAGCTGGCAATTACCTCCTGCGCTGAAACCATGCCGGCCGCGGCCAGCAGTCCGACTGCAATAAATGTTCTGATCATGTTCATTTTTCCTTCGTTTTGTATGTTTTGTGAGAATTGTTATTTGTAGGCATCGAACCCTGCGATGAACGGTTCGCGGTATTGGAATACCTCCGGGTAGGCCGCGGACGCTTTTCTCTGCAGCCATTCCTGAACGAACATTCCCTGGACATGTCCGTCCATGAACGTGAAATTGCATTTCCCGCGGCAGACCGCGCTGGCCGTTGTGGTGTCCGGCGGTCTCGGATCCCTGGTGCGGTGACGGAATGCAATGCCCCGGCCGTTTTCCACTCCGTAATTGCTCGGTCTCAGCGAATCCATGATGTGGACCGCCTGGGCCGGCTGGAGCAGACAGTTCAACTTGCGGATGTAACCGGCGGTGGAGCTTTGGTCCGCCTTTTTTCCGGAAAGGGGAAAATTGGCGATATAATGGGTGTAGGAGTATTTCCCTTCCGCGTATTCGCCGAAGGGCGCCTGTTCGCTGGGACAGACAAATGAGCCTTTGGTCTTTCTTGAACCGTAAAATTTCAGCCCGTATCCGTTTCCCGTCGGAGCCGGTTTGCCGCTCTCGGTATATCCGGCCAGCATGCCGAACCAGAATCCGCCCTGGTAACTGAATTTTTCCTTGTCCGCGGAAGACATGAAATCTCTGACTCCGGCGGGGATGATGTATTCTTTGTAATCGCTCGAATACATTGCCTGGGCGAGGTTGATCTGCTTCAGGTTGCTGGCGCAGGAGATTTCCCGCGCGGTTTCCCTTGCCTGGTTCAGCGCCGGCAGCAGCATCCCCGCCAGGATCGCGATGATCGCAATCACCACGAGGAGCTCTATCAAAGTAAAGTGTCTTAAAATGTGATGTGGATTAGGTCGTTTCATTCTGTATCCTTTCTGTTGTAGTTGCCGTATGCATATTATAACCGAAAACGGTGCAGATGCAAGAGCCGATCTGAATTTTTCGGAAACAATATCGCCGGAACGGATCATCGCCTTTTTGAGCGATGGATCTGTTCAGCGGACAAAATTCTTCATCAGATAGTCGAAGCTGTCTTTCAGTGACTCGAACGGATTTTTGGAGCAGTGGTCCTGCTCGACGATGAACCATTCGGCTCCGGCTTTTTCGGCGGCGGGAATGATTTCATTCCATTTCAGATTTCCGGTACCGACCGGCGCCGTGGTCGCGGTGAAGGGCAGGGGCTGGAAATCCTTCAGGTGGAACAGAATCTGACGTCCCGCATATTTGGTGATCCATTCCGCCGGATCGCAGCCGCCCATCTGCACCCAGTAGGTGTCGATCTCCGCTTTCAGATGCGGCGCGTTGGCGTAGATCAGATCGAGGATGAATTCCCCGTTGAATTTCCCGAATTCCATATTGTGGTTGTGGTAGCTGAACGTGATCCCTTTCGCATTCAGGTCCTGCGCGGCGGCTTCCATTTCACCGGCAAATTCCAGCACGGCGTCCCGGTCGATGACCTGCCAGTCCGAGATGCAGCTGAACGCGGTATGACGGCACCCGAGGATCGCCAGCTGGTCGGCGACTTTGTTCCGGTTTCCCATCAGGTCGGGCGTATCGGAGTGGGCGGCGCAGATCACCAGCCCGTTGTTGTCGGCAGCTTTGCGGACTGCTTCGAGCGGCGCCGCCACGCCGGAGATCTGCACGGCTTCATAACCGATTTCGCGGATCCTGGCGAAGGCTCGGTCCACCGCTCCTGCCGATTTCAGATAGTTGCGCAGCGTGTAGAGCTGCACGGCGAGTTGGGATTTTTTCATTTCAGTTCCTCCTATTTGTCAACTGTTGAAAGTTCATTTCTTTTCCAGCGGGATGATTTCGAGGTCATCCGCCCAGATCGTGCCCGGCTGATGATACAACCCGATGCGCAGCTGGGCGGTATGCGCATTGACCGGATGGCGCCGGCAGGCTTTCTTGAATTGTTCGATGTCGACGATGGTTTCGAAATAATACCAGTCATATGACCCGCTGAAGAATTCCAGCAGCGGCAGCGCGTAGCTGTTGCGTCCCTTTTCGTTGACCGTCCACAGGCTGAAGATGGGTTTCATGAGCTTGGGACCGTCGGTGATGTCTTTGTATTTGACCCAGCCGCGGATCAGCAGATCGTGCTTGAGGTCGGCGACTTTGCCCAGATTCGCCTTGGCGGAAATGGAACCTTTTTCCATATCCATGACGCGGAGGCTGGCTTTGCCGGAATGTTTCACTTCCGTGTCGATCCCGCATTTCGGGACCGATTTGCCCCATTGTTCCATCCACGTCCCTTTGTATTTTTCGAACCCGCCGTTGGTGAGCAGGTTTTTCTTCGGATCGATCGGCTTGTAGCGGCGCAGCGGATTCGGATCCTTGACCAGCAGCACCCGGTCGAAGAGCACCATGTTTTTATTTTTCGAACCTTTGACATAGAGCGGGCCGGTGAATTTCATCGAAACCCAGATCTCGCGGACTTCGCCCAGCAGTCCGATCGGGGACAGCCATTGCCGGAAGGTCCAGGTATTGTCATAACGGATGTAGGCAGGCGTCATGATCAGCGTTTTGCCGATCCGGTAGAGATGGAAATTTTCATCCTGCGGGAAATCTTCCTTGCCGAACTTGATGCCGTTGCCTTCTTTGCTCTTGCCGTTGTAATAGCCGATATCGAAATACGGCTGTTTATGCTGGTATTTCGGATTGATCCGGGCGGTGCCGCAGACCGCGTCGGGATCTTTGACCGGCTGCCCGTTGAGCTGTGTCCAGTGCATGTCGATCACTTCACAGCCGTCGAACTGTTCCGGGATCTTTACCGGGAAATGGCTGTAGAGATCGGCTTCCTGTTCCGCCGCGGGGAGACGCGTCTTGAGGTATCGTTTCAGCGGCGCCCAGTGTTTCACCTGTGCCAGAATATTTTTGCGGAACCGCGCCGCGATTTTCTTCAGGTCGGTGCGGAAACCCTGTTTCTGCAGATCGGCCAGATGGTGATACATGCTGCGGTCCACGATCACGCGTTCCCACCCGATATGGACCAGCGATCTCGGATCGTCTTTGGCCAGTTCTTCGGCTTCATCCAGCCACTCGTTGACCTTGGTGAAGAATTCCGGATCGAGGTGGGTTCGCTGGGCGTTCTGCCGTTTCTCCAGATAATCCAGATATTTCAGCATCGGGGCCGCGCCTTTGCCGTAATACGCTCCGAAGAATTTTTCATTGAGCTTGAAAATATCCTGTTTCGGATCGTCGAGCATTTTCAGCATCAGCCAGTGCTGCTGCATGGCAAAACTGCGGTAGAGCGGCATTTCGTTTTCGGCAAAATAATGGATCACGCCTTCCCGGCTGCAGAACCGCAGTTCATCGGATATGTCTTTCCGCGGACGCACGAACGGGAACAGACTGCCGTTGTAGGTCCGCCAATACGACCAGATCGATTTTTTGGAAGCATGCTTGCCCCAGGTTTCCAGATCGCGTCCGTTCGGAGTGCCCGGCACCAGCGGCCGGAACAGATGCGAATCGCAGAACTGCACCACCACATTGTCCGCCGCCTTGATCGTCTTCGGCGGTTTCATCGTATACGAATACGCGAACGTGCGGAGCAGAATGTCCGGATATTTGTCTTTCACGGCGTCGGCCAGATAATTGACGAACGCGATGTTGGGTCCGGCGTAGGAGCCTTCCTCCTCGGCGAGCTTGCGGCAGCCGTTGCACCAGCATTCGGCTCCGCTGCCCCCGTCCGGCTGACTGATGTCATAGATTTGCGGACGGCAGTAGTCCGGCTGGCCTTTCACGGCTTTGCGGTCGGCTTCGATATAATCAATCAGCTGTTTCAGGATGATCTCCCGCACTTTCGGATTGGTCATGCACAGTGTATGGCACGGCTGGCCGCTGGGTGTTACGCCGAAAAGCGACGGATCTTTGATCGCTTTGACGTAGACATCGAAGGTATGGCATTCCTTCGGTTTGCCGACCCGCAGGGTGATGAATGACGCACGGTTGTTTTCCTTGTTCCGCTGCCGCCAGGTGCTGTCCATGTAATCGGTTCCGACATACATTTCGCGCCGCAGGAAAGCCGGCCGGCCCGTCTCGTCGACTTCCGGCAGTTTCCAGCCGGGCTGTTTCGGCAGGATCTCGGTGTCCGGCGCGGGCCAGAAGCAGCCGGCGTATTTTTCGAGGAAGGTGAAAACTCCGTAAACGATGCCCGGACTGCCGCTGCCGGAAATGGTCAGGATCCCGTTTTCGGTCTTGAACTTCCACTCCTGGGTTTTCAGCTTGGGATCGGTGCTCAGCACAATGTCGCCCTTAACCGCTTTGCCTTGGGTCTGCACCCCGTATCCGGTTCCGGTGACGGCGCTCAGACAGCGTGCCAGATCTTTCGCCGCAAACTGCACGGCCCTGTCGGCTCCTTTTTCATAGCGGATATCCCCCGCACCCAGCAGAAAAGCCGCGCCGAGCAGTCCGGAAATCAAAATGGTTTTCTTCATCATTCTCGGTTTCCTCCTTTCACTGAAAAAACGATTCGAACAGCGTTTTCAGCGTGCCGGAATATTCCGCCGTCTGATTGTCCATCAGTCCGAGCTGATTGCCGCCGTTGTAATATACTTTGACCTTGCCGTCCGCTTCGATGAATTCCGCATCCGAGGCGTTCCGTTCATAGACCCCCGGATGGTTCGGGGTGATCTCATGGGTGAAATCCGGCGACAGCACCGGACGGTCCGCCGGCGGCTCCTCCCAGTGGATGAAATCTTTCGTCCGCGCGATCCGCGTGTCGTAATATTCCGGGTCGCCGTTGGGGGAGGGCTCATGGATGCAGTTGACGTAAGTCAGGTAGAACCACGGTTCGCAGTAAGCGAGTGCCGGTCCGCCCAGATACTTGTCCTTCGCATAGATCCCGCCCTCGATCTTCTGCCAGTGGAACAGGTCGTCGGACACCGCGAACTTGGCGGTGAAGATCGGATAACGCGAATCGTCCGACTCGTAAACCATGTAAAAACGTTTGCCGTCGGTCGTGACGCTGTTGTTGAACAGATTTTCATGGTCCGCTTCGATTACTGTCTGCGGCGGAGTCCACGAAATCAGATCGGTAGAAGTGATGACGATGATCCGCTGGCAGTGCCAGACCGATTCGGTCCGCGGCCCCAGATCCGAGGCGAAGACATACACTTTGTCGTTCAGCACATGCGCCGTGGCGAAATAATAGCCGACCAGCGGATGCGAGATCGGCCGTCCCGTTTCCTCGTCCCGGATCCGGAAATGGTCTTCCTGGAAATTGAAGCCGACCGGTTTGTCCGCGATGGAATGATACATGATGTTTTCCACCCGGTAGCGCCGTCCTTCGAAGACAAAGGGGGTGATCTCGCCCGCATCGCAGCCGAAGCCTTTCAGATACTGGTGATTTTCCCATTTCGGGAATGCTTTGAGCGGCGGCTTGATCATCATCGGCTTCCTTTTCCGGTCAGCTCAGTTTGCCGTCTTCGGAGACCGGCGTCATCGGGGCAGGGCGCCGGCAGGTGGTTTCCAGTTCGATCCGCCGCTTTTCCTTCGCGGAAAGTTCGAACGCGAGCATGATCTCGAGCGCATGCAGCGCCATCTCGCCGGAAACCCTGCCCGGACGTCCGGTCAGGATCGATTCGATCATTTCCGCCACGCCGATGCTGCGCGCATCCGTGTTGTAATCGAACGCCGGCGGGATCTCCTGCCACTGTTCATATCCCGGACGGAACACTTTCACCGAGCCTCCGAAGAAATTCGGATTGTGCATGTTCAGCGAGCCGTTCGTGCCGTAGATCTCGATCGAGGGATGCGAGCCCCGGTAAACGTCGTAGCTGCCGATCATGGTGATCTGCACGCCGTTGGCGAATTCGATGATCCCGCTCTGGAAGGTCGGCACTTTGACCGGATAGACATGCGGCACCGTATCCGGTCCGCCGATCCGTTCTTCCGTGGCCTTGGTCACCGAGGCGGTCACATATTTCGCCGGACCGAACAGATTGATCAGCTGGGCGACGAAATACGGCGAATAATCCAGCATCGGGCCCGCGCCGATGTCGAAGAAGGCCGGTGCATGGGGCCATTTTTCCGGACCGCGGCCCATGAAGACCGCCGTGCCGGCGAACGGACGCCCGATCCAGCCGTCGTCGATCAGCTTGCGCGCGGTCTGCGGTCCGCCGCCCAGAAAGGTATCCGGGGCGGAACAGATC
>JAZUCR010000567.1:0-10651 GCA_045639225.1 Victivallales bacterium | reverse complement strand
CTGATGCCGACGTTTGGAAAAACGTTCCATCAGTTCCTCGGAAACACCCTTGATATCCTGCCAGGTGATATTCCCCTTGTCGTCCAGCCGGTCCACCATTTCATACCCCAGCTGCCGACATTCCCGCGAAAGCGCATTGTGATAAACCTTGCCCGCATACCGGATCGCCTTGCACATCTCCAAACTTTCCAATGCTTTATAACGACCCTCCGAATTGCGCGTGACATTCACCACCACATTATGCGTATGCAGCTGCGGATCCAGCGACCGGCTCGCATCATGACGAAACCTTCCATACAGGATTTTTCCTGTAATCTCCAAATTGTTGGTTCGCGCATTATCCCCTTTGCGAATCCGCACCGCTGCCAGTTTTTCCAATTCTTCCATCGCCTCGGAAACCGCCTTGTCATGAGCCTCAGCCAGACGAGGATCGAACAACGCCATGATCGAAACCGATTTCGGAGCCGCACACTGAAAATCAAAAAATCTGACTCCCGATGCAACCGTCCGCTGAGTCAATTTCCGACCCGTCAGAGGATTGATATTCCGTTGGAACAGACTGAATGTATCCATCTCGACATTCTGCATCAACAGGTCGAAATCCCCCGCCAGCGAACCATACCAGCCGCCGATCACTTTTTCATGTTCCGAATAATAATCATTGGCGGACAGATGATTTGCATAAAACGATTTTCCCGCACCATTCACCGCTTTAATCTTGGTCATATTGAACATCGAAATACCCCCGATTTTGCCCCTGTTTTTCGATCTGGAACCCAATTTAAACGCCCGAAAGTGAATTGCAATCGAAACCGATTTTGAAGCCGTAACGATAGCGAAAAAGTTACTTGAAGAAAACGCAAAACCCCTAACGCCGTTAGGCAAAGTGCAAGAGCTTTCAAGAGCTTTCAAAAATTCATAACTTTTTTGAGCTCTTGCAGTTGCAGAGCATAATTTCGGGCTGCATGTTTGAAAAAGCAGAGAAAAGCTGTGAAAAGCAGATATTCAAGGTATCATGTCTGTTGTCGTTACGGTCGGTTTCTTGCAATGTACTTTTTCCGGCGTTACATTAAAAGGTAAAAACGAGGAGCATCATGCAAAAAAGAAAATCCAATCCGCCCTGGCGCAGCAAACTGATTCCATTCCAACAGGAAATCCTTGCCACCTGGTATCGGGACAGGGCAACGCTGAAACAGATTCAAAGCAACCTGGCAGGAAAAGGGATCACGATATCCCTATCGGCGATCTCCAGTTTCATCCGCTGCCGGAAACGTTCAACCGATCCGCACATCCCGGAAAAAACAATACATATTCCACCAAAAACAGAAACACCAGCCAATGCAGAATCGCTGCTGGATGAACTCACTTCAAAATCCTTGCCGGAACTGCAAAAGGAATGGTTCAAAGGAAAAAGGTAATATAAAACCCAATTGAGATCAAAATACATGACTAAAACTGGCAAAATGAAGACCGTCAGGTAAAATGCAAGATTTTGTTGTAAGATAACTACAATCAAATTCAGAAGGAGAGACGATGCTCAACAAACTGTATGTCTCGCCCGGGGATGTCATAGTCATTCGCGGCGGTCTGCCCCATGCGATCGGACCGGGAGTCACGATGGTCGAGATCATGGAACCCAGCGACTGGGTGATCGTTCCGGAAATCAACTGCTGCGGCGTCCAGTTCAACGTAAAACAGCGTTTCATGGGAATCAATCCTGAAATCGCGGTCAATATGACGGATTTTACGCCTCATACCATTGCAGAGATCCGGAATAAATTCTTCACGGTCCGGAAGCTGCTGGAAAAACAGGGAACCAGTACACTGACCAGCTTGATTTCTCCGGAAGAATGCGAATATTTTTCCGCCTCAGAACTGAAGGTTGACGGTCAATTCAGACTTGCCAAGCAGGATTCATTTGCAATCGGTGCGGTGGTGGAAGGCAACCTTGATTTCGGCGGGACCACGGTCAAGCAAGGCGGCAGTTTCTTCCTGCCTTATGCGACAAAAGAAGTCATGGTTTCCGGCATTGGACGGGTCATCCTGATTGATCCGCCCCGCGTCAGCTGAACGAACCGAATTCCTGCCGGTATTGTTTGGGTGAGAGCCGATAGTACTTCTTGAAGATGCGGGAAAAATAAAACATGTTGTCCCAGCCGGATTGTACGGCAATCTCCTTCACCGAGGCACGGGTGGATTTCAGCAACTCCGCAGTATCCGAAATTGCGATTGACCTCAAGAGGATTTTACAGAAAAATCAAACAAAATGTCGGCTTTTTCAGTCGTGGAGACTTGAAAAAGAGTCGTTATAGAGTTACTTTTCCACATTGAAAAATCTCATTCGGAGATTTTCAAACAGAAACAATCGGAATTTCTGTCAAAAAGATATTGATAGAGGTTCCCTCAAGATGTATATTATCAACCATCACAGACAGAGGAATCGGAAGATGCAGAAATTCATCGTGCTTACATTTGACGATGCGGTCGTCAATCACCTTTCGTTCGTTGTTCCATTATTGCTGGATTACGGTTTCGGGGCAACTTTTTTCATCTGCCGCTGCGAACAATGGATTGCCGAGCATCCGGAATGTTATCTGTCATGGAAAGATATACGGAAAATCAGCGATGCCGGATTTGAAATCGGCAATCATACGTTGAATCATATTTCTTTGAACAGCGAGAGCGAAACGGTCGGACGACGCGAAGTTTCGGAACTGAACCAATTGCTCGTCGCGGAAGGAATACCGAAACCGATAAGTTTTGCATATCCCGGAGGACCATATGCCGGCAATGCCGCCAAATGGCTGAAAGAATATGGTCTGCAGTGTGCACGGACGACCGGTAAAGAGTTATGGAATGGGAAAAGCGATCCCATGAATATTGCCAGCTGGTCTGTAACTGCAAAAGCGGAAGAAAATTTGCAACTGGCACTGTCTTCTCTGACGGCTGCCGAAAGTGAACCTTGTGCTGCGGTTCTGACCTATCATGGAGTGCCCGATATAGCGCATCCCTGGTGCAATACTCCTCCTGAAATGTTCAAACGGCACATGGACATCCTGCGTGACGGAGGGTTCCGGGTCTTGAGCATGAAAGATTTCCACCGGCTGATTACGGGAAAGTGAGAATATCCATCCCTGCAAGCAGATGATTTACGGGCAGATGCAGCTCTGTCTTCGTGTTAAAGGTCATATTTTCTTATGAAATAAGAGGCTCCGCAGCTCCACGCATGACAGGCGCTGTTCAATCGCACTGTATCACCGTAAGGAGAAAGAAACGGCTGATTTGGAACGAACACTTCCGGGCAGACATCCATTCCCGCATGAACCATGCTTCCCCAGTAGAATCCAATAAACGCTCGGGCTTCTTTCTTCAGTCCGGCAAACAGGAGTGCCTCTGTATAGTGGTGCTGAAGATATGGGGTCACAGGCTTCACTGCTTCCGGAGTCCGGGCAAGCCGCTGCAGCAGAGACGCAACTTCCTCCTGCGGGACAATTTCTGCAAGCACAGCCCAGATCTGCGAGGCATACGAAATCTGTTTTCTTTTCCCGGAAACGAAAAGACCCCGCTTCGGATCAAAATATTTTTTTCTGATCTCCCTGCTGAAGGATTCCGCTTCGGTCCGATATGCAGATGCCTTCTTTTTCTGTCCGAGAATCCCGGCGAGTTCCGCAAGTCTCCTCAGTCCGAATACATATACGCACAGCTCCGGGGTCAAACGGTCCAGATCATCTTTCCAATCGATGAAATTCCAGATCGGAAACAATTCGAATCTGTGCATGGCTTCCCGGAAAATCCCGAACTGTTTTTCCGCAACAGGAAACAAATCTTTCACGACGGAGAGCCGCCCGGTGTTCCGGTAATGATCCAGCAGAAGGTCTGAAAACAGCATTGCATAATCGGAAATGAAACACCGTCCGCCGGCATAGGAGGGTCTTTCATAGACATCCGAGGAAATCACCCCATCGGGATTGGAAAACGAAGCCAGCAAATACATGGAATGCTCCACCGCATCGAAATTACGATATGTGCATGCATTCACTTTTGCCTGAATCCGGAGGTCTCCCAGCCATAAACGGCGATCCCGTTTCGGAACGTCCTCGAATACGGTCTGCATGCAGTTGCGCAGAGTCCTCAGACAAATGTCATCGATTTTTCTGAACAATTGAGTTCTTCCCGCCACTTCCAGCAGTTTCCCTGGGTCGACGGCGCTGCAGGAATGAAAAACGAGTTTTCTGAACTTGAGTCCGTATGCCGGAGCTCCAAGAACTTCAATCATCAGATAACGCATCTGATAACGTCTTGGCAGTCTGGCTCTTACCGGGAGATCGTCAAATGTCACGATTTCTTCAGGAAGCCATGAGGGACTCAAAGTTGCCGGCAACGGCAGCCCCTTTTCAATGATTTCCAACGGGAACTCGGCAAAAACGAATTTCAGGCGAACCGGGGAATCATTGTGCGCTTTTTCCATATCCATGGCTAATTCCAAATGTCCCGGCGAGGTCTCACCGAAATCCAGAATGAACCGGTCGCCGGTCCGGTAACTTCTGCTCAGAGTTTCTTCCGCAGAACATTTCGTCTGCGCGGAAAATCCCTGCCATGCGCGTCTGTCTTTGCGAAACACGACCTCACGAAGGGGGAAAAGCGGACGCTCATAGAGAATCGGTTCCAGCGCCGCACATTTTTTCAGCAGTTTGTCTTTCATCTTTTACCTGATTTATAAAAAGATTTCCTGTGTCCCGGCATGGATATGGTGCGGGACTCCATCGATTTCCAACGTATAATCACGATCCGAAGATATGGTGCATATTCCGTTTTTATGGATCAAGGATGTCGTGACATTTCCGAAACGGAGATTTTTCAATCCCGATTTGCCCTTCGCATTCCGATTCGGTTTCCAGCAGACTCTGTTCCGGAATGCATCGACCGTGTGAAATCCAAGGATGAATTCGATGAAGATCGAGATCGGCCCCAGTGCCGACCAGCCGCAGAAATCTTTGCGGACCGTATTTTGATTGTTCACTGTTTTCGCCGGTTCATCCTTGGATGGCGAATAACATTCCCAAATTGTATGAGGTTCGAAGTTCCGATAAACCCGGTTCATGTGACCAAGCAGCTTTTCAGCATTGGCGCGCGCGATATCGAATTTTCCGTAACGCAGAAGCCCTTTCAGCGTCATGTAAGCGGTAGGAAGCCATACACCTCCGCGCCAGTAATTTCCTCCGTCCGCAACGTAATCGGAATCCTTGCGTGCCAGCGCCGGAAACGGCCGTTCTCCGCCGAAATACCGGGGATCTTCCAGCTTTTCAGTCATGGCATCCGCCTGCGATTCTGTCGCCGCACCGGCCGTCAGAGGCCAGAAGGATGCAATGCTCGGCACTTTGCAGAATTCTCCTGAGGAAAGGAGGCGGTCTAAGAAAATCGCATCCGCATCATCCCAGTACCAGCTGCGGAGAAGCTCCTTTTTCTTTTCGGAACGGGCCTTCCACGGTTCCGCTTTTTCCGGTTCTCCGATGAGTCCGAACAATGCGGCAATGCACTCTGCGGAAAACGCTTGCTGGGCAAGTGCATCCAGCCAGAGGAGATCTGGCGTCGCCGGGCGGACGGAATCCGCCTTGCTGCCTTTCCTTCCCCGCGGGATATTATCCATGCCGCTTCGGCCGCCTTCCCAGGAATAGCCGTTCGGTCGGGCGATCCAGCAGGTCGGAAGCAGGAGCCATTCCGCCGTGAAAGGAGCTTTCAGATTTTCCAGCCATTCGTAATGCTTCTGAAGGAATCCCGCATTCAGCAGATCGCGGATATGATCCCTGTTTCCGGAAAAAAGCGCATTTTCGTATTCCGCCCATGCGAAAAGCGGAGGATTGTCCGCAATATGGATCCGGATGGTCGCCGTTTCTCCGGGCTTCCAGCCGGTCCATGCCGGTTCATCAGTTCCCAGATCAGTTTCCGCACCGGTTTGGCGGAATGCCGGTAAGAGAGCAGTTTCGGTCTGCTCAGGGAAAACAGCGCCATTTCCGCACTGGAACAGAAGGCGCTGATGCCGATCAGCACGATCAATGCAGCCAGCTGCAGTATGAATGTTATGGTTCCCGAACTCATGTATGGTGTCTGTTCCTTTTGTTCTTCCGGGGAATGTAATGTAGCGCAATTTCCCGTTCATACAAATGCGGAATGTGATTTTTTCCCCTTTTTTCCCGTTTGTCACGCAGCACCCCCTGAAATCGGTGGTCCGGTCCGGTTCACGATGAGGTCAAACGCCTTGTTCATCTGTTTTATTTATAACATGATTTTTTGGTCATTCTGACCGCCGCCGGCTTGACAATATTTTTCCGGTGGTGTAATGTATTTTTATGCACGTAACGGAAAGGAAGTGTTTTTATGTGTGGAATTGCTGGTTACGTCGGGAAACGGGCGGCTGCCCCTTTGCTGATCGAAGGATTGAAACGCCTGGAATACCGTGGATATGATTCCGCCGGACTGGCCTTGAATGCCGCCGGAAAGATGTATCAGGCCAAAGCCCCCGGGAAGGTCGCCGCGCTGGAGAAAATCGTCAACGCTCAACCGGAACTGAATACACTCTCTGGCTGTGGCATCGCCCATACCCGGTGGGCGACTCACGGAGCGCCGACTGCCGCAAATGCCCATCCCCATTTCGATGCCTCGAACCGTTTTGCCGTAGTCCATAACGGGATCATCGAAAATTATCAGGAACTCCGGAGCGTGCTGGAGAAAAAAGGCGTGGTTTTCCGTTCCCAGACGGACAGCGAAGTCCTGCCGCATCTGATTGCCGAAGCCTATGAAGGCGACCTGCTCAGCGCGGTCGCCGCAGCTTTGAAACAGGTCAAAGGCACCTACGGGATCGCTGTCGTATCCACGCTGGATCCGGATAAGATCATCACCGCCCGGAACGGCAGTCCGATCGTGATCGGCATCGGCGACCATGAAAACCTGATCGCCAGCGATGTTGCCCCTCTGCTGCCTTATACTTCGAAAGTGATTTATCTGAACGATGGCGACATTGCCATGGTCACTCCGGAAAAAACCGATCTGCGCAACATCAACAAAATGCCCGTTGAACGGGAGATCGCCCGGATCGACTGGGATGCCGGGGCCGCGGAAAAAGGAAAATACGCCCATTTCATGCTCAAGGAGATCTTCGAACAGCCCGAAGCGATCGGCAATGCCATCCGCGGACGGCTCGATCCGGAAACGGGCTGTTCCATTCTCAACGGCATGAACCTGAACCCGCGCGAACTGGCGCAGATCACCCGGATCGTGATCGCAGGATGCGGCAGCAGTATGCATGCCGGTCTGCTCGGCGAATATTATTTCGAGGATATTGCCGGGATCTCCACCTCGGTCGAACAGGCCGCGGAATTCCGTTACCGCAACCCGATCATCGAACCCAATACGCTGGTCATTCCGATCAGTCAGTCCGGGGAAACCGCCGATACGCTCGCCGCCGTCCGGGAAGCCATGCGGAAAGGCGCCATCGTCACCGCCCTCTGCAATGTCGTCGGTTCCACCATCGCCCGCGAATCCGGACGCGGAATTTATCTTCACGCGGGTCCCGAAATGAGCGTCGCTTCCACCAAAGGATTCACCACCCAGGTGGCGGTCCTGCTCTTGTTCGCCCTGCTGCTTGGACGCAACCGCCGCCTGAGCCGCAGCGAGGGCATCGAACTGGTCAAACAGATCCAGGCCATTCCCGATCTGGTTCGGTCTGTTCTGGATCAGGCGCCCGGGATCCAGAAAATCGCCCAGCGGTATGCCGAAGTGGAGAACTTCTTCTACATCGGACGCGGCTGTCTTTATCCCGCCGCCCTCGAAGGTGCGCTCAAACTCAAGGAGATCAGCTATATCCATGCCGAAGGCTATCATGCCGCCGAATTGAAACACGGCCCCATCTCCCTGCTCGACGAGAAACATCCCGTCCTGGCGCTGGCCAATGACATTCCGGGGAAAGACAAGATCATCGGCAACATCCAGGAATGCCGCGCCCGCAAGGCTCCGGTGATTGCCATCGTGACGCAGGGTGAAAAACTGGTGCGGAACATGACGCAGGACGTCATCGAAATTCCGCCGTGTTCCCGCTTCATCGCACCCCTCCCGTCGGTCATCGCCATGCAGCTTTTCGCCTACTATGTGGCCATTGCCCGCGGCTGTGAGGTCGACCAGCCCCGCAACCTGGCGAAAAGCGTTACGGTGGAATGATCCGGGAATTCCTGTTCCCCGGTTTGAAATCCGCGCCATCCGGCTGTATGTTATAAGGACGAATCAAAAAACGGGGAGCAGGTCCGATGCCGAAGACAGTCACAGTTCTGAAAGACGGGAGATGCATTCTGGTTTTGTCCAGCTATGCCAAACCCGGGAATCATACCGCCTCGATGAAAGTGGTCCACGTGGTGGATCCGGGCAAGGATGGCGTTTCCGAAACCAGGTTCCATGCGCATCGTTTTTATGAACTCGCGGTAATCCTGCGGGGCAGGGGAACGCACCGGATCGGAAAGGATCTCTTCCCGATCCGTCCCGGTCTTGTCTACCTGCTTCACCCCGGCGAATTCCACAAATATGAATATACGGAACAGCTGACTCTGCTGACCTTCATGTTCGATTCGGTGTTTCTCCGGCGTTTCCGGAATGAACTTCGGAAGCTGCCCGGATATCCGCTGCTGTTCGGCGGAAGCGACGGCGGCAGACATCCCGAATACCAGCTGGATTTCGCCCTGCTCGCCGATCTGGACCTGCAGTCGAATTTCCTTGCCAAATATGAACTGGACAACACTCCGGGGAACGACTTGCTTCTGACTGCCGGGATGCTCCATATTCTCGTGCTGATCCTTCAGGCTGCCGGGAAAGACAATCGTTCCTGTCCGGTCGGAGACATCGGCGCCGCCGTATCCTATATGAACCGGAATTATTACCGGGAAATCAGCTTGAGCGAGCTGGCCGGGATGAGCAATCTTTCCGTCAGTTCGTTCTGCCGCAAGTTCTGCCGGGAATTTCAGGAACCGCCGATCCAGTGGCTGCTCAAACTGCGTCTGCGCAATTCCATCCGGTATCTGGTCCGTTCGGATATGACGATCCGTGAGATTGCGGAAGCTGTCGGTTTTTCCGATCCGTTTTACTATTCGAGGCAGTTCCGGAAATTCTTCAACTGCACCCCGAGTGTCTATCGCGAACGCAACCATGGTTTGATCCATACCGTGTTTGAAGAAGACGTCTCCACGGAATACACCAGTCCGGAATTCTGATTTTTCACTGGAAATCCGAATTTTGCGAAAATAATCCTGCTGTCTGCGAAAATAATCCATTGTAAAATTCCTTTTTTCGGATATAATATGCTTCATAATGTTCCAACATAACGAAAAGGAGAAAAAATTATGCGGAGACGGCAAAAATCAGCAAAGACATTCCCGAGGATGATTTCACAAGGCAGAAATTTCACATTGATAGAGCTCCTGGTCGTGATTGCGATCATCGCGATTCTGGCTGCAATGCTGCTGCCGGCTCTGAATGTGGCGAAGGAGAAGGCGAAAACCATTTCCTGCCTCGGCAACCTGAAACAATGTGCCACCGGTGCGGCGCTGTACGGTGATGACAACCTCAATATCCTTGCTCTGAAAACCGGAGATGACCGGCTGGACCGGCTCCTGCTCGGCAGGATTGCTTCGGGCAAAGCCAACTGGGACAGAAGTTCCGGAGCCAATATCGATACCAAACAATATATTACGGGGCGTGTCATCTACTGCCCGTCCGGCGATTTGCCGCCCTATCCGAATGAATTGTCCCGTTGTCTCGGCAGTATTTATTCCTATGCGGTACCGTATTCCTACACGCGGGCGCCATGGCTGAATGCAACAGGCGATACTTTTACATTGAATCTGGCAGAGCCGACTTCTGAAGCACAGGTCGTTCTGGTCACCAACTCTCTGAAACAGCCTTCCCGCGTACTGTTGTTTTCCGAAGCTTACAACATGGACAAAGGAAAAAGCTGGTCTTATTATGATGTCTCCTCCGGATTTCATCTGCGTCATCAGGGCGGACGGATGAGCGCCGCCTGGCTGGACGGACATGTTTCCAGCAATTCCAAGAACGACCTGAAGCGCCAGTTCAATTATTATTCGACCGGCAAAGTCGTTTACAAGAAACAGCTGTTGGACTGGTAAGCATTCGGGAGGTAATTTCAAAACAAAAAATTAAAACTACTTGAAAAAAGTCAGTTGAAAGTTCATTTTACGCCAATCACAACAAAGGAGTAACATGAACAATCAACTGAGTTATTACATTAGCATCGAACCGGACTTTTTTCAAGAGATGGAAGGAGAATTTGGAGTAAAAATTACAGGGAAACTGACAAATTTTCATAGAACGGTGGAAATTGTCCGTCCAAACCGCTTTATGACATCGGAAATGAAATGGTGTGGTGTCGGACGGAAGAAATTGGATCGTGAGAAGTTTTTCAGGGCGTTTCTGCTGAAAGCGGAATTCAACCTGCCCACGACCAAGGTGATCATTGAAAGTCTGAGAACAAATACGAGTTGGCGTCTGCTGTGCGGTTGGGAATATTCGTCGAGGATTCCGTCGGAAGCGACTTTTTCCCGTGCCTTTTCCGAATTTGCAAAGGCTGAACTGCCCAGCGCGATTCATGAGG
>JAZUCR010000566.1:0-4698 GCA_045639225.1 Victivallales bacterium | reverse complement strand
GCGTTTCCCCCGCCGATGCCGGTGTTCGAACAGCAGCCGGTTCATGCCGCCCTCCTGTGAATGAACCAGATCCGGCTGCGGATCATTCATCCAGGCTGATGCCGTCCTTGTCCATTTCCTTCAGCACTTCGGTAGACTTCTTGTCCACGGCTGAGGACGCGTTGTTGTCGCCGAAGGTCGATGCCACGCCGGCGATGATATTGCGGATCCGGTCGCTGAACAACCCCATCACGGTAAGCGAGGCCACTGCCACGATCACGATGATGATGATGTATTCCACGATCGCCTGTCCTCTGGTTCTTCTTCTCCTGATCATTTTTCTTTTCCTCCTTTACAGTTTTCCACCGATTATTGCTTCCATCTGAGACCGGCTCTGCAGAGTCGGTTCCCAGGATACCAATCCGATCAATCTGGCGCCGTGGCCGGTAAACGCGGCCATCAGAACAAAAAACATGATGCCGAAAATGATCGCTCCGATAAGCATGAACGCGTATTCTGTCAGGGCCTGGCCCCGGCAGGAGCGTTTTTTCGGCAGTTTTCCGTTCGTTTTCATCCCGATTGAAACTTTCAGTTCAGCGGCAGTTCCGTTCTGCCTTTCCTTTTTGCTGTGATTTTATTCCGTTCATCCAGCACGATCACCGTCGGCTGATGCTCTTTCGCTTCTTCCGGAGTCAGGATCGCAAAGGTCATGATCGTGACGATGTCGCCCGGCTTGCCCCGGTGTGCCGCTGCGCCGTTCAGACAGAATACGCCTTTCCCGCGTTCTCCGGGGATCGCATAGGTTTCCAGTCTCTGTCCGTTGCTCGCATTGACCACCAGAATCTTTTCATACGGCAGGATCCCCGCCGCCTCGAGATATGCGATATCGATTTCCAGACTTCCTTCATAATCCACGTCGCAGCGGGTCAGTCTCGCCCGGTGGATCTTGTTTCTCAATACCTGAACAAACACCTGATAACTCCTGTTGTTACTCTATAATAAATTTATATCCGTTTTTCCAATAATCAAGTTTTTTTCGCAAAAATGATGGAAAAAAGAGACGGGGAAGACGCAAGTTACAAGACTCAAGACTCAAGATGGACGGACACACCGTGCTGTTTTTTTCGAAACCATATTGTAAAATGTCCGAAAGATGATATATTATTGCGCTGTTTGGAAATGCGTTTTCCGGACGGCGTTTTATTTTTTCAGCGAACAGAGGAAGCATCGAATGACTTTAACCGCTTTTTTATTGATCGTGATTTCCGCCGGACTGCATGCCTCGTGGAATATGGTGGCCCGGAAAAACCGCATGACCGTGCCGTTCTATGCCGTGATCTGCACCACCGCCATGCTGGTCTGGGTCCATGTGCAGTTCTGGACTCCGGTCCCGGTCTGGAGTCTGCCCGGAAAATTCTGGGCGATGCTCTTCGCCAGCGTGACCAGCGATATCATCTACTGCATTGGGCTGATGCAGATCTACCACCGGATGGAGATGGCGACCGCGTATCCGGTCATGCGGGCGCTGCCGATCATCCTGACCGCGCTGGCCACTTACGTGCTCGGCTGGGGCAAACCCCTGACCGCCGTCACCTGTCTCGGTTTCCTGATCGTCTTTTCCGGTGCTCTGCTGATGCCGCTGAATTCGTTTTCCGATTTCAAACTCTCCAATTATCTGAACTTGAACATGCTGTTCATTCTGGTGGTTGCCTGCGGGATTACCGGTTATACGATTTTTGACGATCAGGCGCAGCGGGTGCTGAATGCGTTCGTGCAGAATGCGGAGATTTCCAAGCCGATCCGGTCGCTGTCTTATTACTCCACTCGCGGCATCATGCTGAGCTCTTCTTTGTGGGTCCTGTGTCTGCTGTTCAAAGGGAACCGCGAGGGCGTGGCGGCTTTCCGGGACCGCAAGCTGCTGATCCAGGGGATGCTGGCCGGAATGTTCGCTTCCTTTTCCTATACGCTCGTGCTCTGCGCGATGAACTATGTGACCAACGTGTCTTACGTTCAGGTGTTCCGTCAGCTCGGTCTGCCGATCGGCATGCTCCTCGGGGTGTTCATCCTGAAAGAACACTGCACCCTGAACAAAGTCGTCGGCATGATCATGATCCTGGCGGGACTGGCGATCTCCGTGCTCGGCTGAATGCCGGACCCGCCTATTTCATGTCTCATTCGAAGATGAATGCCCCGAATCCGTCCGGATAGTGGAAGGTGGCGTTTTCCTTCCACATCAGCCAGCAGGGATGCGAGGTCCAGTCGGCGCATTTGTAGACGTTGCCATACCACACCTGTCCCTTCAGCGGGAGCTTTACGCCGGTCCGGCGGACGAACAGCGAAAGCGGGATCCGCAGTCCCAGCCGCCAGGTCACCGGTTTTTCGATTTCCCCGGACAGATCCCGCGGCAGCGTGGAGAACCGCTTGATCTCCCCGAGTTCCTCCGGCGTTAGCGGACTTGCCGAGGAACGTTTTCCCTGCCGGAAACATTCATACAGCAGCAGGGTCCCGATGCAGTTGCATTCGAAATTGTAAAAGGGTCCTTTTTTGTCCGGCTGGATGAAAAATTCCATGCAGCTGTCCAGACACACCATATTCTGGTCCTTCTTGAAATTGCCGCGGACATACTGGTCGCGGACCTGATAAAGCACGTAGAGATACTGGTCGTCATACTGGATCTTGGCCCGGGCATCCGGATAGAACCCGGAACCTTTCCTGATCGAGGTCATTTCCCAGAGCAGACGCATTTCCGGGATATGTTTCCAATCTTTGCCGTCCCACGGCGATGCCAGATCGACCGGACCGGCCGCGCGTTTCACGGTGTAGACCGATTCATACTGGCAGCCCTTGAGCGGCACGATCCTTTCATAGTAGAAAGTCACCGGACGGTTCTGTGAATCGACTTTCGGCAGAATCAGGCGATAGCGGAATTTCTTGCCGAGTCCGGCCGGTTTCTCCGATCCGGCTGCCGGGGTCCCGTCGGCACGCGTGAAATCAATCTCCCACGGATCGCCGTAATCCGGCATTTTGCCGCAGCCGGTCACGTGAATGACGATTTCCGCCTCCCAGCGGTCGGCATAACGTTTCGCCCAGCCTCGGGTCGACGCCCGGTTCCAGCCCAGAAAACTGCCGTTTTTTGCCAGCTCTTCCGGGTCGGATGAACCGTCGGCAAAACTCCCGTCCGGATCGATTGCGGCCATATAGCCGTTTTTGCCGGGTGGATTGAAGTCGATCCGGAGGTGACTGCCTTGCAGGATCCGGGGATCGTCGAGGCGCGGTCTGGCTTTTTCAACCTTCGTGGGCATTTCCGGATCATAGCAGCGGAATGCCGCGAAGATCCGGGAACGGTCTTCGGTGACCGCCAGCGAAAATTCCGTCCGCCGTTCCGGCTTGTCGCCGGGAATCGTGAACCATTGTCCGTATTTGGAGAAATCGCCGTCGCAGAACGTTTTCCACGGCAGGATTTTTCCGGTGATCACCGTCCCGTCTGGGGCGGGCTGGCTGAACAAGGTCTTCAGCGGCGCAAAAGCGTTTTCCAGATCGTCGATCCGGCGCCGGTAGACCGTGCCGGTAGCCGTCTTCGCTTTGGCCCTGGCCAGCAGGTCGAACCAGAACTGCAGATCGAGTTCCCGCACCTGTTCATTTTGGACTGTGACCGAGCGTTTTCCCTGCTGGGAGACCAGATTTTCCGCATACGTCAGGAAGGTTTTCATTTCCCGTGCGGCCGGACCGAACCACAAACTGCAGTATTCGTCCAGCAGTGCTTCCAGGTCCAGATCCGGATCCCACAGCAGTTTGCTGTTGACATAATACATCAGATGCATCAGCGGCACTTCCGCCAGCCGGTTCGCCGAATCGGAAGCGGCATCGATCATGATGCCGGAGATAAACGGCTGCTGGCCTTTGCGGACCTGCTGCAGGCCGTGCATGAACCAGAAGCCCTGCCGCGGCGTGACCGGACATTCGAACTCGTTCCACCATTCGCGCTGCTGCATCGGATACCCGCCGAACCAGTCCGCCAGCTCGCTGAGCTGCTTGAGATATTTCGTCCGTTCTTTCTGTGACGCATAGGTGACCGCGCTTCGGCTCTCCGGCAGGATTTTCAGGTTTTTCGTCAGCTTCTGCCGGTATTCCGGACTGGGGAGGGCTGCTGTATGAGAGGTCACGATGCGGCCCGGATGGGTTTTTTCGATCTCCCGGGCTACGCCCAGATAGAAGGCCGTCATGATGTCCTCCTGGATCGGCTGGGGATAGACGTTCCCCTTGCGCCAGGCTTTCAGGTCCCGGTCGTCATTGTCCCCGCGCAGGGACGGCAGGACCAGTTCCAGTTCCTTCATGTCCGGATTGGCATCCAGCATCCGGCGGACCAGCTTCGCGCAGGCCAGCTGGAAACTCCGTTCGGTGAACCGCGGGAAAATACAGCCGTCATTGGTGATCAGCGGTTGTCCGTTCTGGTCCACTGCCGCCCATTCGGACGGGACCTTGCCTTTCAGGGCCGCCGCCAGCGGCAGCACCCCGGAAGACGGCAGACTGGAACCGCTTTTCAGCCGCCGGAACCACATAGCTCCTTCCGGATCATTGGCCTGAAAACTCCCGCAATACACGCGTCTGGCGAACGCCGCCGTTTTCGTTTCCCGGAAATCCTTCACGGTCACGGTTTCCCGGCGCGGGATGATGGTGCCGTCCTCATACGGCGCATAGAAACGGACTCCAAGTCGGATC
>JAZUCR010000565.1:0-2874 GCA_045639225.1 Victivallales bacterium | reverse complement strand
GGCCGTCTGCTGCGAGACAGTTTGCAGAGCTGCGAGGAAAACGCCGAACAGACCGGTTATTCCGGAGCGGTCAGCTCCAGCCGCGCCTTCCGCCGCCGGTTCGGTTATTCGCCCATGCAGTACCGGAAACGGAATACCCGGAATCTGCCCCGGGATGCCGCATCGTGATCCCGCGGCAAAAGTTTTGCCAAAAGTTCGTCCCGCCGGGTTGCAAAATGAGGCGCGAAGGTTATAGTATCTTAAAAATATCTCAAGGTCAATTCAACTGGATCCGGATTCGGCTTCGGAGTCGTTTTTCTCTGCAGTAAAATCCGGACAACGAGGTAATAAAATGGCGTTTACGATCCACGCAGGAGCGGCCGGAACCGTCCGGCGCAATTTCTGGAACAATGTCCACTTCCATCCCACCGACGCGGTGGAGGATCTCTGGGGACAGGAGATTCTGGACCGCTGGGCAGCCGACGGCACGGCGCAGTATCTCCGTCTTTACACCATGTTCGAAGATATCGTGAGCCGCGATGAGAACGGTCAGCTCGTTTTTGATTTCAGCAATCAGGACCGCCGTCTCGATGTTGCCGTCTCCAAAGGGTTCAAGCTGCTTCTCTGCTTCAATTTCATGCCGGTCGCGATGGCCGACGATCCCGTGAATCTGAGCGGGAAACGCTATAAGGACAAACATTTCTGCCGTTCCAAACCGGCCGATTACGAACAATGGCGTCTGCTCTGCCGCAAACAGACCGAACACCTGGTCGGACGTTACGGCCTGGCCACCGTATCGCAATGGCTTTTTCACTGCTGGAACGAACCCGATCTCGGATTCTGGATCTATCCGAAATTCTTTTTCGAATGCACCCCGGAGGAGAAAGAGGAAAAGATCGTCGAATACTGCAAACTTTATGATTATTTCGAGGCCGGCGTGCATGAAGCTGCGCCCGAGATCCGGGTCGGCGGTCCTTCCTGCGGTCACTACAAGGAATTCTTCGAACGCGTGATGGAGCACGCCGCCTCCGGCAAAAATTTCGTGACCGGCAAAACCGGCACCCGGCTCGATTTCGTTTCCATGCACTGCTACAGCTCCATCCCGCAGGATGTCCATGATCCTCTGCGTTATAAAGTCTGTCCGGAAAGCATCGTCCGCCAGTATCAGACTTACCGCGCGATCATGGCGCGTCACGGTTTCGGCAGCACCCCCGCCGTCATCGACGAATGGGCCGCCGCCGCGGAAGGATACCTCGGGATCGCCGAAGACGCCCGCATGCGCTTCCGCGAAACCGAATATTACGCCGCCTTTTATTTCCGCCTGATCGATCTGATGTCCGGACTCGAACTCCCGCCGGAACGCATGATGATCTGTCTTTCCGGACAGGATTGCAATACCGTCGATTTCGACGGTCACCGGACCTTCTTCACGGCACGGGGCTGGCGTAAGCCGATCGGCAACGCCTTTGTGCTCGCCGCCAAGCTCGGCGAAGAACGTCTGCCCTGCGAGGCGGAACTGCCGCCCAATACCGGCGTCATCGCTACGCGCCGCGCCGACGGAGCCGTGGTGGTCGCCTTTTACAATCACGTTTCCGATTTCGGCAGGTTCGGCAAAACCGAAGTCCTGCCGCTCGAAATGGACGGTCTGCCGGAAAAGTATGAACTCCGGCGCTGGCGGATCGATCAGGTGTTCAGCAATGCCTTCACCGCCTGGAGCCGCCTCGGCTCCCCGGACCAGCCGACCGTCTGGGAACGCGAACAGATTTCCCGGCACGCACGGCTCGAAGAAGCGCGCGATGCGGTCGCCGGCGGCAGGACTTTTGCCGGCGAAGTCGTGCTGACTCCGAACTCGGTGGAAGTCCTCGAGTTCAGACCCGTGTAAGTTGCCGACCCGCCCGCCGGGGACAGTCAAAATTCAATTTTTTTTGAATTCGTGCTTGACTTTTTCCGGATCGCGGTTATATTATCACGTTCTGTTTTACTGAGACGTGTTCCCATCGTCTAGAGGCCTAGGACACCAGGTTTTCATCCTGGTAACATGGGTTCGAATCCCATTGGGAATGCCATTTGGTCAGCAGCAGAAACGATGTGTTCCCATCGTCTAGAGGCCTAGGACACCAGGTTTTCATCCTGGTAACATGGGTTCGAATCCCATTGGGAATGCCATTTGCACCTGACACTTAACAGGAACTGTGTTCCCATCGTCTAGAGGCCTAGGACACCAGGTTCTCATCCTGGTAACATGGGTTCGAATCCCATTGGGAATGCCATCTTTGCTCCGTTTTATGATCCCGCAGGAAAAACGCATCATCCGCAGCACGCCCGGCCCTGAAGGCAAAGACTGCCGCCTCGACAGCTGGCTCGCCTCACGGTTCACTTACCGTTCCCGTTCCGAGTGGCAGCAGGCCGTCCGCCGCGGCGAGATCGTCCTCAACGGCACCCGCACCCGCCCAGCCAGGATCCTGCACGGCGATGAAATGATCGATTTCATCGTCCCGGACATTCCCGAACCGCCCGTCCGGACCGATTTCCGCATCCTCGCCGACACGCCGCATTATCTCGCCGTGGAAAAACCGGGGAATCTGCCCGTTCATCCATCCGGACGGTTCTTCAACCATACGCTGCTGATGCTGCTCCGTCCCGAATTCGGCGACCTGTATCCGGTCAACCGGCTGGACCGGGAAACTTCCGGCATCATTCTTTTCGCCCGCGATCCGGCGTCGGCGGGTCGACTTGCCGCCGCCATGGCCGCGGGGACCGTCAGTAAAAAATACGTCGCCTATGTCCATGGCGTTTTCCCATCGGACCCCGTGCGGGCAGTCGGCTGGCTGTTTTCCGATCCCGAAAGTTCCATCCGGAAAAAACGCCGTTTTGCTGCTGAAAAACCCCTGTCCG
>JAZUCR010000564.1:0-5220 GCA_045639225.1 Victivallales bacterium | reverse complement strand
ATTCCTTGGAGAACAGCAGCGTCATGAGCCACATGAAGCCGATGACCGTGCAGTAGACCCGGCGGAAATCATCGAATTCCAGCGTGATGCCCAAACCGCACACGCCGTCCCACCCGAAGGTGCAGGTGCTGCCCGTCAGGCAGGCATAGAGCACCAGCGCAAACTCCACAAAGGCGGCTGCCGGCGCGAAAATATCCCGGATATTTTTTCCCGCATTTCCCCGATGATGTCGTTTTTTAAAGAAATTTTATATTGTAAAATCAAAAAACGGCATTATATTACTCCTGCTTCGATTCGAAACGGAAGGAAAATGCGGCATGATACAAGTGATCGGCAGGGTTTTTACCATTCTGGAAGAGCTCAGTCTGGACGGCGAGGTCTCGCTGGAGTCGCTCGCGCGTATTACCGAGTTGAACAAGGGAACGCTCTGCAATATCCTCCGGACCCTGATCGAACTCGGATATGTGCGCCGGACGCGCAGCAGTCATTATGAACTGACCGACCGTTTCCGCGGTTTGTGCGGTCCGGAACTCCATCCGCCCGCCGAAATGGAAGCGTTCCGCCGGGAAGTCCATGCGCTGGCGGAATCCACGGAAGAATCCGGTGTGCTCTCCGAATTGCGTGCCGACCGAGTGGCCGTGGTGGTCCAGTCCCAGCACCAGCGCACTCTGATGGTCAATGCCGTGGAACTTTATGCCGCCTTGTCACTGTATCACAGCGTGTCCGGACGCATTCTGGTTTCGTATCTTCCTGCCGAACAGCGGGCCGACCTCTGCGGACGGATCGGCTTCCCCGGAGCGCAATGGGACGGCATCGATTCTTTGCCGCAGCTCGAAAACGCCTGCCGGAAAATCCGTCAGACTGCCATTTCGGTGATGGAAAATCCCGAACAGGAGATCATTGCGTTTGCCGTTCCGGTGTTTCGTCCGGCGGGAAAGATCATGGCGCTGGGATTGACCATGCCGCTGATGCGGTGTCCGCCGACGGTTCGCGAAAAGATCACTGCCGAACTCCGTCTGCATGCCGCCAAAATCAGTCTGCCGGGAAGCGTTACCGTTTCCTGACCCCGCCGCAAGCCTGCACGGATTTGCGGGCGATGTAGGTGGTGGGAATGACCGTCAGCGGCGGGATATCTTCCCGGTCCAACAGCTTGCCGAGATTGGTGCAGATCGCACCGGAAATCTTGTTCTGATTCTGACTGACGCTGCTCAAGTTGAGATATTCCGCCGTCTGAGTATTGCCGAAACCGACGACCGAAAGCTGTTCGGGGATGCCGATGCCGCGGTCGGCGCAGAAATTCACCACGCCCGCCGCGATCGTGTCGTTGGCGCAGAAAATGGCCGTCGGCGGACGTTTCAATTCGAAAAGTTCCCGCGCGGCATGATAGCCCCATTCGCGGCTGGGATAACGCATTCTGATCAGCTGTTTCCGCACCGCGAGCCCATATTTGCGAAGCGCGTCCAGATAGCCGTTCAGCCGCTGTTCGCCGGTGTAGTCGTATTCACTGCCGATATGGGCGATCCGGACATGTCCGAGCTGGATCAGCTGCTCCACAGCGGTCAGCGCGCCGGAGTAGTCATCGGACACGATCTGCGGGATCTCGAGTTCGGGCAGCCGCATGTCGAAAAACAGCACGGGTATCTTCAACCGCCGGTAATGGTCCGCGCAGAGCCGGTTCGGGACGGCGATCAAAGCCTGGATATGGGAGCGTTCGAAATAGTCCAGCAGCTCGTTTTCCTTCCGGACGGAACCGCCGGTCAGATGCACCACCGGGTGCAGTCCTTTGGAGGCGGAGACGCGCTCGACTTCGGCGAAGATGCGGTAGTAGAAGATCTCGTCATCGGGAAACATGAAACCGATCTGATCGGTCCTGCCGCGCGGGGATTTGTCCGGCCCGGCATACCAGCCTTTGCCGGAGACGGCGTGGACTTCACCGGACACAGCCAGTTTTTTCAGGGCTTTGCGGACGGTCAGATGACTGCATCCGAAACGGAGCGCGAGTTCCCGTTCGGAAGGCAGCTGCGCTCCGTCCGGACCGGTCAGCTCCCGGATTTTTCCGGACAGCAGATCGAATTTCTGAGGCTTGCCGCGATTCATGCCGGATTCCCGTTCAGGAACGGAACATGAAATAGACCGCGCCGACCAGACAGAGACCCGCCCAGATGAAATCCAGCTTGAACCCTTCTTTCATGTAGATGATCGAAAACGGGACGAAGACCGAAAGGGTGATCACTTCCTGCAGGATCTTCAGCTGGGCGAGGGACATGGCCTGAAATCCGATCCGGTTGGCGGGCACCTGGATCAGATATTCGAACAGGGCGATCCCCCAGCTGACCAGCGCCGCGATCCACCACGGCTTCGACGACATGTTTTTCAGGTGTCCATACCAGGCGAAAGTCATGAACAGATTCGAGCAGACCAGCAGCAGGGCGGCCTTGACCATGACGGGATTGAAATGAAAGCTCATTATATCATACCTCTTTTCAGATTGCAGTGAGTTTCACGCGGAACGCGATGGAGCGCGGCGTGGCGATCTTATCGAATTTGATCAGATAATTATTGTGATCGGAATCGACTTTCAGGACGGTTCCTTCCCCCAGATATTCATGGCGGACCCGCGCGCCTTTGGCAAATTCGGATTTGGCTTCGTTTGAGGGCAGATGCAGATGGTTGTTCCGGATATATTCGCGGGTGTCGGCGATCAGACTGTCGGAAAGCTTGTGGGTATATTCCAGCAGCGGGGAGTCGATGTCGAGGATGAAACGGGAAGGATAGCGAGGGGAGCCGTCGAAGTTCCGTCCGGCCGCGGCGGAAAGGAAGAGACGTTTTTCCGCCCGGGTCATGGCCACGAAGGCCAGACGGCGTTCCTCTTCCATGCCGTGCTGGTCGCGGATTTTGCGCGAGGGGAAGATCCCTTCGTTCATGCCGCACAGGAACACCAGCGGGAATTCCAGTCCCTTGGCGGCATGCACCGTCATGAGCTTGACCCGGTCGCCGGTGTCGTCCGTATCGGTGTTGGTGAACATGGCCACGTGCGCCAGATAATGTTCCGGCGTGGCTTCTTCGCCGCACATCGTTTCGTATTCGTAGATCGACTGTTTCAGCTTGGCCAGATTGTCCAGACGTTCCTGGCTGCCTTCCGTGCGGAGCATGATCTCGTAGCCGCTTTCGTTCAGCAGCACGGAGAGCAGTTCCGAAGTCGGCCGGTCATGCGCCCCGGTCGAAAACGCTTCGATCAGATCCACGAACTGTTTTGCTTTCGTTCCCCGGAAGATTTCATGATCCAGCGTGTTTTTCAGCGCCTGAAACAGCGTGCAATGATTTTCCGCGGCATATTTTTCCAGAAATTCCATCCGGCGGATCCCGAGGTTACGTTTCGGCAGGTTGACGATCCGGCGGAACGACAGGTCGTCCTGCAGGATGACCATGCGCAAATAGCTCAGAGCGTCCTTGATTTCGGCACGGGCGAAGAACTGGATCCCGCTGTAAATCCGGTAGGGGATCTTGGCTTTCAGCAAAGCTTCTTCCAGCGGACGGGTCACATAATGCGCCCGGTAGAGGACTGTCATCTGCCGGTAGGGAATCTTCTTCTGGTGCTGCTCCTTGATCTGGGAAACGACCCATGCTGCTTCCTTGTCCGTATTCATTGCGAAATGGAACACCACCGGACCGTCGTCCGGCTGGACTGCGGCGAGGTCTTTTTTGATCCGGTACTGATTTTTGGCGATCAGCGAATTTGCCGCCGCCAGAATCTGCGGGGAAGAGCGGTAATTCTGCAGCATCATGATGGTTTGGACATCAGGGAAATGCTTGTCGAAATCCAGCAGGAACTTGACATTGGCGCCGCGCCAGGTGTAGATCGTCTGGTCCGGATCGCCCACGATGAACAGGTTTTTATGGTAGGCGCACAGCACTTCCATCAGTTCATACTGGAGCGAATCGATATCCTGGAATTCGTCGATCATGATGTATTCCAGACGCTGCTGCCATTTGAGCCGGATCGCTTCGTTGCGGGCGAAAATATACAGGGAGAATTTGATCAGGTCGTTGTAGTCGAGCCCGAAACATTTTTTCTCCTGATAGAGATAGCCGTAGAAGATGATATCGTCGGTATTGTCCGCCTGAAGATATTTCTCATGGAGGGCGTTCAGCGGCATCTGGATGAGGTCCAGGTAATAATCCGGTTTGCGGAAGAGTTTCTGGATTTCGATCATGTCGCGCGCATTGGAAAAGGTTTTGTCGCGCAAAGTCAGGCCGCGTTCCTCGTAGATGATCCGCAGCATGGAATCGATGTCGCTGTTGTCCAGCACCAGAAAACTTTTCGGATACTGCACCGCATGACTGTCCTCCTGCAGCACGGAAACGCAGAAACCGTGGAAGGTGTTGATATAGCCGGTGTCGTTGTCGCCGATCAGATTGTGGATCCGCTGGCGCATCTCGTTGGCGGCTTTGTTGGTGAAGGTGACGCAGAGGATATTGCCGGGCGGGATGCCGAGTTCGTTGACCAGAAAAGCGAACCGGTGGGTCAGGGCGCGGGTCTTGCCGGACCCGGCGCCGGCCACCACGCGGACGAATCCTTCCGTAGCAGTCACCGCCAGACGCTGTTCTTCATTCAAGTCTTTCAACGCATCGTTTTCAGTCATTTTCCCGCCTTTCCGCCTGTAATATACTCCGGTTTGAACAGAATGCAAAGACGATCCGGAAAGTTTCGGTTTTTTGACGTTTTACTGGGAACATTCTGCTTTTTTTGCGGTCTTTCAGAATAAACAAAGAAGGGGAGGTGTGTCTATGAATCTGACAAATACTCTGAAGTCCGCCGCCTGGGTCGTGGTGATCGGTTCTCTGTTGTCCATCGTCTGGATCCTTTCCGGGATCTATCACAGTTCCGCCGGAAAGACAGTTTCGGTTTCCGCCATGCCGGCGCCTGTTCCTGCGCCGGTCGTGATGCCGCCGCGCGTCACGGTGCCGGATGCGAAAACGCTGCAGAACGATTTTTCCCGGATTGCCGAACAGAGCATCCCGTCGGTCGTGGTGATCCGGACCGGCCGCACGGTCCGGGCCTGGCGCCGCGGCGGGATGTATGACCGGCTCCATGATTACTATTATCCTTCGCGGGAAAAGATCTCCACGGGGCAGGGGTCCGGTTTCTTCATCAATGAACACGGTTATATTCTGACCAATTACCATATCGTCAAAGGACAGGATTTTTTCCGGGCAACC
>JAZUCR010000563.1:0-7823 GCA_045639225.1 Victivallales bacterium | reverse complement strand
AAAGTTCCGCCGGTTGCCGCAGGAAAGCAGAAGAACGCTTTCCCCGTTGTAGCAACGGACATCGGCTATGGTTTCGCCGAACTTTTCTTCGTAGAACTCGTTGAAAATCCCGCATGGATAGCCTGTCAGATGCCAGTGGGTATCGATCCCGCCCAGATAATCGTAACCGGTGATGTTGCGGCAGGAGCGCAAATTCTCCACCAGCTGTTTCCGCAAGGAGGAGATAAAGCGGCAGTTCCGTTCATAATAAAGCCGATGAAATTCCCACACGCCACGTTTCCGCATATGACGCCGCGCCGCTTCGAACATGCCAGTCCCGATAAAAGTATTTTCATACCGGGGTTCCAGAGAGAAATCCAGATAGCCGCCCAGAATTCCGATCTCATGGCTGAGACACGGCCGCGGATAGATGTCATGCATCGCTTCCACAGCCTCCGGACCGGGGAAGTATTCATGTTCGTAGCTGAACCAGCCGCCGCCCAGCGATCCGTAGACGTCGGCAAATTCCCCGGTCGCAGCCAGCCGCTCCGGATCATGGAGGAACGGGGTTTCGGCGACCTTCTGATCCGGGGCAAATTCATACTCGATCCCCCGCATCGCTTCCTGCGGGTTGAACAGCATCCCCGGCGCCAGACTGTGCAGTTTTTCCGCCAGCTGCCGCAAACGTTCCATCGCAGGCCCGTCGATGATTTTTTCATTCCCTTCGCAGAGGATCACCGCACAGGGATGACGCCGTATCTGGCGGATGATTGCTTCCGCTTCGGCCCACGACCACATCACCGGCAGTTCCGTCTGCACCAGGATCCCCAGCTTGTCGCAGGCATTGTAAAAGGCCTCCGGCGGACACCACGTGTGACAGCGGATGAAATTGAATCCAGCCTGTTTCAATACGCCGAGATCACGGAGATATTTCGCCTCATCCCAATGCGGATTGCAGCTCTCCGGGAAATAACAATGTTCAGTGACTCCTCTGAGATAGACCGGGTGTCCGTTCAAATGCAGATTTTTTCCCGCAACCGTAAAAGTCCGCGGCGCCCACATACCGCAGGCGGAATCCACGACCTCCCCGTCCAGTATCAGTTCCAGTTTTACCTGATACAGCCCGGGGTCCCGGTCGCTCCACCGTGCCAGCTCGGCGGTATCGTAATCCCAGACGGACTCTGTGGTTTCGCCCGCTGCAAGCACGTTTTCCCCGTCGCGCAGCTGCCACCGCAACTGCCAGCCGGACTTGCCCCGGATAGAAAATCCGCAGTGCATCCGCTGCCCGTCGAACCAGGGGAACCACTCGGCGATCTCTGCCTGCCGGGTGATTTTCAATGATACGCCTTCGGCAATCCCTCCACGTTCGGATTGATACCCCTGCACGGCCAATCCCCGATGCTGACCGGCTCTGGCTCCCCGGACAATGCCGTCATGGGAACCGTCCACCCGGCAGTAAGCTCCGCCATCGTCATGCACGTTGCAGACCGCGACGATCAGTTCGCTGGGGCGGTCGGCATACATCAATTTCTCCAATGCGAATTCCGTCGCCGTAGAGTAGCCTTCGATCCGGCCCGCGTACCGGCCATTGCAGAATACGGCTCCGCCCCACATGGCGGGACCGATCCGGAGCGTTGCCAGCATTCCGGCTTCCAGCGGCGGCAGCATCCGGCGGCAGTATCCGGTCCCGATCAGGAACGAACTGGAAGCGTGTGGCGTCAGCGTCCTTCCGCAGGGGAAATACGGCGGCCTGTAATCCGGATTGAAACGCGCGGTCAGACCGAAAAAATCTTCCTCGTCAAAAAGGTCATAATGGTCGTCCCAGTAACCGGGGATTTCCATGTGTCCCGTATAAGCTGCCGCAGCCGGAAGTTTTTCCGGGTCTGTTGACAGTGCTTCGGGGGAGTAGAAGAACTCCCACAGTCCGTTGAGGTCAATTACTTTCTCGGTCATTTCTTTTTTTCCTTCTGTCAGCTTGAATTGTATCAGAGTTTTCTCAATTCCACCTTCCAGGTGACCGGATGGCTTTCCTGATACAGTTTTTCGTAGGCATCGTCCAGCCGTTTCAAGGTTGCCGGAAGATTCCGTTTGTTCTTTTTGTAGTTTTCGATCACATTCGAGTAATATTTGCTGCCGGCTTTTTTCGGGTTGGCGTAATGGATCTTGAACCACTGGTCCGCGGCTTTGCAGCAGCTTTCCGCATCATTGAGGTCTGCCTTCTGGGACAACGCATAACGGTCCCCATACACCACCGAGCGGATCAGGGACATGCACACACGGATCACCGTGATCTGGCGAAACACTTTCAGCGCCTGCTGACGCGATGGCGTATACATGCCGGCCAGATTGATCCCTTTCGCCAGTTCGGCGGAAGGGAATTTGCCGACTGCCGACCGGTTGACCAGCAGCTGGTATTCCCCTTCGGCAAGCCCGGTGATCTGCATGGATTCGGTATTGAAATCCGCCGTAAAAGGAACCAGCGAGTCGATTCCCTTATGCCGTTTGTCCGTAAGGAAAGGCAGCCGCTGCGGGGTATATTCGAATGTAATTCCCGATGCAGCTTTCTTTTCCGGATCCGGGTTTCCGGCATTGGTGGTTTTCACGACCCGGACGACCGCATGTTTTGCCGTTTCGACTTTCCCTTCGGCCGCATTGATCCGGACTTCCGCGATTTTTCCGTCGAGTCCGGCTGCTTTGCAAAGATAGTAGGTAATGACCATATGTCCCAGTTCATTGGGGTGGACATTATCTTTCCGCATGGGGGAAACTGCGGGCCGTTTTTTCAGGATTTCGGTCATAGGTGCATGAAGCTCCAGGACTTCGAGCCCGCGTTCTTTTGCGGTTTTCCGGATGAACTCCGCGGCGGCGGCAAGTCCGGCTTCGTTGTAAGTGGAGCGATTGCCTTCCCCGTATTGGTTGTAGGGCGTCGGCGTGATCAATACTGCCGTGATCCCGGCTTCTTTCAAGCGGTCGCAGATCCGGTTGATGTTTTTCTTGTAATTCTCCAAATGTTTCTGCCGGCTGCCCTCCAATTTCATTCCGCCTTTGGCATACAGCGTAACGCCCAGATCATTCATCCCGAACATGACAAAAACCCGGTCCGGTTTTTTATTCAGGACATCATACCCAAGCCGGGCGATCCCGCCGCCGGCGGAATCCCCGGAAATACCGGCATTTTCCAGCCGGACTTTCCCCTGACAGCGCAGCTGGTTTATCGCCAGTGCCCAGCAGATGAAATCGCTTCCCTGCGTGATACTGTCTCCCAGGAAAACAACTTTTTCCCCGTCTTTGAACGGGGTGATCGCGTGAGCGCAAAGAACACCGCAAAGCAGTCCGAGAAATGTCAGATTTCTTGCATAACGAAACATAATGGTTCCTCCTGTGTTGATATTAAAAAGTAAGTTTCAAAAGCCGTGAGTCATATTTGCCGATCTGCAGATCGATCCCCTTCTGATCGAATTTGACTTTTTCCCCGGTCTTGCAGTCCACCGCTGAGGTGAGTCCCGGCAGCGGAAGGAAGGTGGAAGCGCCTTTTCTCTTCTGGTAATTGCCGACCAGCAGCAGAGCGTCTTTCCCGTCCTTGCGCAGCGTATAGGTCAGATCGGGATTGCTGCCTTTGAATTTATCATCCAGCGGCGCCTTGACTAAAAATTCATCATACGGGGCAAGCAGTTTCAGTGCGCTTGCCACGTAATAATAGTCGATTGGGGAAGCGAGAGAACGGTCGACAAAATACGCAACGGAGTATGCGCCGTTCATGTAGGCTTCCAACAGACTGTAATAAGTGGTGATACCGAATTCTTCCGTCTGGTATGCACCATTGCCCGCTGTCAGATAAATCATGACTTTTTTCGGGTCGCGGGTGTAAAGATAATTGGTCCGGACCGCATTGACAACCAGGCGGATATTGGTCTGGTAGCAGGAAGTCTGGAGTTCATCCAGATATTTCGGGTACAGGAGGTTGGTTCCGAATATCGTGACCATGTCGTCGCCGCACTCCCTCATCTTATCTATGCAGGAGAGATAATTGCCGATCACAGCCTTGGGAGCCGCGCGTCTCGCGGCCTGAAGGAGCCCTTTGTATGCTTCCGCCACCGCCCATTCGGCATACTCTTTGCGGCTCATGTTTTTGCTCTTGCGCAGCGACTCGCACTTCTCGCAGCCTGCAAAACCATCCGTGCCGAAAAAGAGTTCAAAATCCATGTGGATATAATCGGGATCGAGGCTTTTCATCGTTTTTTCCACCACATCGTTGCACAGTTTCTGATAAAACTCCCCGCGATAGGTCGGGCAGAAATGGTTGATGCGGCATTTTTCCCAGTTGGTGCATTTTGCCTTCCGCGGGAATTGAAAATTATTGCGGGGCACCCCGATGATCTTGAACCCGTTTTTCCGGGCGGTATCCAGATATTTCCGGTTTTGCGGAGTCGCCGGACCGTGCACGGACAGGGCGTTGAACCCCAGATGCCGCATGGATTTCACCATGTCCGGCCAGCTGTACATGACCCGGTAGGTGAACCAGGTCCCCGCCATCATCAGATGTTTCAGCGGCGGGACTTCCGGAATGTCGATCACGTTCAGCTTCATTTTGATTTCCCCGCAGGGTTTCCCGTCTTCCAGGGTCGTGATCGTGACATACCGTTCTTTTTCGGGGACCTCGCCCTCCGCGCGGAAATAGAAAGGTCCGATTTCCACCATTGCCCTTCTGACAAAGAGTTCGTAGTTGCCGGCTGACTTGAAGTGATACATTACCCGGCCGTTCTTCTTCTCCGTCTTCGCCAGAATTCTGGTGTCCCCCTGGTATTGCGGTCCGTCCTCGGGAATAAAGCGGATCTGCCCCGGAAAGTCGAAGGTATAGCTCATGACCGCCTTTTTATTCCTGGATTTCACGTCGCGGTTGTCATCGAAACGCAGGAAATTCGGCACATTGACATTGCGCGCCACATAAAATTCCGGATAATACGGGGTCAGCGCCGCCTGTTTTTTCAGCAGTTCCTTCGGAGCACCCTCATACACTGCATTGAATCCCGAAGCCTCGGGATCGCCTTTCAGCACCGCAATCTCATCCATGGCGAAAATGTAGTAGGCGGCGGTAAAATCGACATAAATGTAACGCGCTTCGGCATTGACGTTCAGCTGGAAAGGATAGACATACGGGCGGATCGTCCCGTGGCCTTCCGGCAGGTAATACAGCGTGTTCCAGTCGCAATCATCTTTTTCGTTGATCTGGAGCTTCTGCAGGTAGGAGGCCTTGTACCAGTTTTGGGCGTCTTTGCTGATCCAGACGTCGATCCGGTCCGGGAACATCCCGGCACTGCCTTGTTTGGTTCCGTTCAAATAGCCGCCGCAGATCCGCAGTACCGTTTTGCCGACCGGCTCGACCGCACCCAGATCGATCGAAAAAGCGCAGCGGTCAAGCCTCGGATGCTGCCAGCCGACGGCTCCTTTATCCTCATAAATATAGCCGCCGCGGCCGCAGAGTTTCCCGTCCGTCAGATCGGTTTCATCGGTATTGCCCTGTTTGGTCGCCGCCCGGTTCGGGGCGGGATAAAACTTGACTTTCTTCCCGGCTGCGAGGTTCGTCCCCTGCGTGACACGCTTCCAATGGTCGACACTCAGGAGCGGGGAAAACAGTTTCTGCTCTTCCCCGTGATTCTGCATGACAGTCAATTTTTCAATGACCATATCGGTATTCTTGGTCCCGTCGATGGTCAGGGTAAAATACTGCGTCGTTTTCCCATGGATCTCGTAGGTCGGGGAATACACGGACGGCTTTCCCGTGCTGTTGAAAAACGTGGTATAATTCCAACCGACGACCGGCTTCCCTTTTTTATCGAATTCATTCAGACGGACAATGACGCGTCCTTTTCCGCTGTGTTTCATCCGGATCACAACATCATCGCCATACTGTGCCGGAAATTTGCCCGGGATGTTCAGTTTTGCATTTTTCAGAAGCCAGCCGTTTTCCGCTTTGACCATGGCCCCGTTGCTGTTTGCACTCAATGTTTCAAATGCCGGGAGCTGGATGGTTTTCTGTGCCGCGGAACACCAGCAGGAAACTGCGAGTCCCGTCATGATAAGGAAATTCAATCTTTTCATTTTTCTTTTCCTGTGTTAGCCTGTTTCAAGTTCTATATGAAAATCTGTTTATATCCGGAATCAATATCTGAATCCTGCAGTAAAGCATTCAGCAAGACCAGATAAATTGGTTCGGTTCGTGTTTACATGATCAGTTATGTTCCTGAATTCCTTTCCGGACAACCACTTGACATGCAGGTCCGAAAACAGCACGTTGCTTCCCCCTGATCTGGGATATGCAGGGGCATCTTTATCATTGTTGCCGTGAATGACTGAAAGCACGTTCGTGAGCGCATTGAGGTCGTATCCGTCTTTTTTCCCGTTTTCCGCATAGATGACGGCTTCGGATGGGGTCACAATTGCTGTCGTTCTATGCACATTGGTAGTTGCTGCGGTACGAGTGAGATATCCGCAAATATAGCGGTTAGGCACGTAGTGGGAATAATAAAAATGATCCGGTGATCCATAAAATATGTCTCTCTTTTGCGACGGGCACACAAAACTCTTGCTCTTAGCCTTGCGATATGCATCCCATTCCAAGGGACTGCCATACAGATTGGAATGTTTCGAGATGAGTGACATATTAAAGGTGTGATAGAATGAATATGCATCCTGCCTCCCTTCCATCCGTGAAGGCGGCAGCCACTCGTTGAAGGCCTCGATATATCCCTGAAAAGCCAGTCCGATCTGCCTCATATTGTTGGCGCAGGAACCCTGTTTAGCCGTTTCGCGTGCTTTGTTCAATGCGGGCAGCAGCATGCCCGCAAGGATGGCGATGATCGCTATAACGATTAGCAATTCTATAAGTGTGAACAACTTACGATCTTTTCTCATAAGACTTCCGTTCGGTCTGTTGGCGTTTTGTTTCATTTTCCGTTTCTCCTTTTTTGTCGGATGGCCGGGTTGCGGCTCATCCGGTTGTTGGTTTAGCGTGCCGTGACAGGACACGCAGTCCGTTCATTTATGAAAAAGCAATGAAAAAACATGATTTTTATGGTATGTTCCCTCCTTTTTCAAAAATCAGCCAGCCTGCATACGCAGGGTCGAAATCATGGAGCATCAGGCGGTCGGGGACCGGGCGGCAGGCCGCCCAGGCGAAATCTTTGCCCCTGAGATTGATCCGCATCGGGAAACCTTCCCGGCGGAATCCGTCCAATATCTTCAGCGGCAAACTCACCATGGTGAACCCGTCCTTCCTGACGGCCCGGATTTTTTCCGGACACCGGAGCGGATAGGTATCCAGTTCGATTTTGCCGTTTTCGTCAAAGAAGATCGTGACAGCCGGCCAGAGGCGGCAGGCCTGGAGCTCGATGCGGAATGTTTTCCCCGCGATCCCTTCCAGCCGGAAAATCAGATCCTTTTCATCATGGGAGACGCTCCAGAACATCCCCGGTCCGAACGACTGTTTTTCCCCGAAAGAACCGAACGGGGCCCGGATGCAGGCTCCGGTGATTTTCCTCCCGGTATATTCATCGGCGAAATCCGCGCGAAAATCGAAATCCGGGAAATCCTTGTCCAGCAATTCGCGTAAAAGTCCGATGCGGGCGCGGAGTTTTTCAGGATAGAAGAGATACCCTTCCGCTTCGGAATGATAGCCGAGCCGGGAATCTTTGACGCACAGCTCCGCCATTTTTCCGGAATTCCGGATCTCATCTTCGACAATTTCCCGCATCTCCGCAAGATGGTCATGCCGATGAAAGAGCATATCTTCCCGGAGGGAATAGAACGAGAGGACATTGACCGTGCTTCTGATCTGGAGGCCGATG
>JAZUCR010000562.1:0-9241 GCA_045639225.1 Victivallales bacterium | reverse complement strand
TGTGCTTGACAATTTGCCCTAACACTGCCAAATTATACTCTTGAGATCCCATGGTTCTGTCCTTTGTCTTGTCGCAGAGAAAAAGGTAGCTTGGGATCTCTTTTTTGTCAAGTCAGATAAATTTTTATGGGATATCTGTGGAAAAAATGCCATATTTTTCAAAAAAAAATAACATTCCCCTTGTTTTCCGCAAAGAGTCTGCTATATTTCACTACAGATACAGAGCAACATTTCAACCAAGGAGATCAAAAAATGAAAAAGCTCGCAAAGGTTCTTGTTTATTCCGTCGCTGTGGCAGCATCCGTTCTGATGACTGTCGGCTGCGCAACCTCCTATCCGTTCGGCACCATTTACACCAAGGTTGACCTCCCGGTCGCGGTCGGCAACAGCGAACTGCAGTGGTCCCGCAAGGGCACCGCCAGCTGCTACAGCATCCTCGGCCTGATCGCCAACGGCGATGCTTCGATCAACAACGCCTGCAAAAACGGCGGCATCACCAAGGTTTCCTGGGTCACCTACAGCGTGAACAATATCCTCGGTGCCTACGGTATCTATACCACCACCGTTTACGGCGACTGAGTTTTATTCTGCTTCTATCAAGACGCATTTCAATCCGGAATGCGTCTTTTTTTTCTGTCTCCGCATCATGAAAACCGCCGATCTGCGTCAGCAGCTTACCTCGATTTTTCGGGAAAACGGTTTCGAGTCGCCTGAACTCGAAGCGGATTATATCGCGTCCGAGGTCCTTCATCTGCGCGGATTCGAACTGCTGCTGCATGATTCCGATGAACTGACCGATTCCCAGCTGGCGCAGGCGGAGGAATTCCGGCGGCGGCGTCTGCTTCATGAACCGTTTCAGTATATTTTCGGCTGGACGCCTTTCCGCGAGCTCGATCTGAAGGTCGGCCCCGGGGTGCTGATCCCGCGTCCGGAAACCGAATTCATGCTCGATTCCGTCCTGAAAGAACTGCCCCGCCATGCACTGGTATGCGAGCTCGGCACCGGTTCGGGCGCCATTGCCTTGTCCCTCGCTTTCGAACGCCCCGATCTGCAGGTCCGTGCCAGTGAGCTCTCCCCGGCCGCACTGCATTGGGCCGAACTCAATCTCCGCACGCTGAAACTGCCGAATGTGCAGTTCTTTTCCGGCAGTCTTTTCGACCCGTTCCCGCCGGACCTGAAATTCGATGCCGTGATCGCCAATCTGCCTTATATTGCCGAAGAAGAACGGAGCGGTCTGCCCGCGAATGTGCGCGATTACGAGCCGCCGGAAGCGCTGTTCGCGCCCGATCACGGCTATGCGCTGATCGAACAGGCGGTCCGCGAAGCTCCGAAACATCTGAATCCCGAGTCCGCCCGGCTGTTCTTCGAGATCGGGGAGACTCAGGGCGACCGGCTGAAGGATTTTGTCCTGGCGCAGGGCTTTTTCACATCGGCGGAGATTTTACCTGACCAGTATGGGGTTCCGCGCCAGCTGGCTGCATGGCGGAATCGAGTTCGTCCGGATCGTCCGAACGCGCCGCGCTGAAAGCGATCCCGAAGGTCAGCAGCACGCCCAGCAGCGAACTGCCGCCGTAACTGAGGATCGGCAGCGTGATGCCGGTCGGCGGGATCAGCACACAGTTCACGCTGATGTGGATCAATGCCTGGATCAGATAGATCGCTCCCGCGGCAAAAATAAAATATCTCCGGTCATTCCGGCCCCCCCTGACTTTCCAGGAAAGGACGCAGAATGCGATGCTCATGGCCAGAAATCCGGCAATGACCAGCAAGCCGCCCAGAAATCCGGTCGATTCCACGATCGAAGCATACAGGGAATCCGTGTGCGGCAGCGGCAGAAAACTGCCCGACCACAGCGTTTTGCCCCAGTCGGCGCCCGTCCACCCCCCGTGCGCCATCGTGTATTGGAATTGACGGATATGCCAGGCACTGCTGCTTTCCTGATTCAGAAATCCCATGATCCGGATCAGGGCATAGTCGTTTTTCAGCAGGAAATAGAGGCTCGCAAGGATCATCGTCCCGCCGGCGGCCAGCAGATGATGCAGCCGGGTCCCTCCGGTCACTGCGACCAGGAGAAAGATCAGGAAGAACATCACTGTCCCGCCGTAATCCGGTTCCGCCATCACCAGTCCCATGCAGATCCCGCTGACCAGAAAGATTTTCAGCGTTTTTCGCAGGGACATTTTTTCCCCCGAGTCCCATTGCACGCACAGATACAGCAGGAAAAAGGTTTTCACCAGTTCCGACGGCTGAAGATTGATCCGGCCGAATCTCAGCCAGCCCCGCATGCCGTTGATCGTTTCCCCGCAGCACAGCACCAGCGCCAGCATCACGATCCCCGCCGCCATCAGCCAGGATGACGCTTTCCGGTACCAACCGAACGGCACGGCTGCGGAGACCAGAAAAACCAGTATGCACGGCAGCAGCCAGAACAGCTGACGCATCACAAACACCGTCGGATCGGCGCCGTAGGCTCGGGAATTATAGATCGCCAGACATCCCAGCAGTCCGCACAGGATCAGCAGCAGTGCCGTTCCGACCGGGAACAGACGGTGCCGGTTTTCCGGATCATTTCCCGGCCATACTGTTTTCGATTCCATATCTTCCCTGTCCTTGTTCTTCCAGTTCGGCCAGCGTTTCGTCCAGTTTGACATCCCGGCCGTTTTCCGGCTGCCGGATCACCTCCAGCGTTTCGTAGATCCAGCTGCCGTTCCGGTCCAGCATCACGCGCATCCGTCCTTCCCGTCCGGAAAGTTCCAGATCATGTATCTGTTCCAATCCGGATACGCCGACCCGTTCTTTCCGGTCGTTCAGGGCGATTTCTCCCAGCTGTTCCCGCAGGACCGGATCCCCGGCATACCGCCGTTCCAGTCTGCCCTCGGTGCGGATATCCTCATTGCCGCGAAAAATCCCGGCGGCTTTTTCTATTTCCGCCGCAGTCAGATTTTTCTTCAGGACAAAGGGCAGCCCGGCAGTATCGGGCGGCAGTTCCGCGCCGGGCAGAAAATTCTGCAGTTTCCGCTGCAGATGATTCCGACGGTTTTTCTCCGGGTGTCTGACCAGGATCAGATCGCACCGGAAAACATCTTCGGCCAGGACCGTTCCGTTCCGGTCCAGGATCCGGCCGCGCCGGGCCGGAATGGCCGCCGTCCGCCACGCGATCGGATGGGATTTTTTCAACAGGGCTTGTCGGTCCCTGACCGAGCAGGTGTAAACTTTTACTGCTGCGCCGGCCGCCCAGACCAGCAGCACGGCAAGAATGATGACGGTGCGGATTTTGAATTCGGCAGACGTCATTTCACCTGCCTTCAATTCTGCGTTTCCGGCCGCATCCCGGTGTGAAGAGATTGCAGAATATATTCCGGATGGCGCATTGCCAGGGATTTCTGATCTTTTTCCTGCAGCAGATGTCTTACTGCGGACTGCCATTGCGTATGGGCGGCTTCCTGTTCCGCCTGACGGGTCATCATGCTGTCGCCCAGCCTCCCGGCGCCGATCAGCAGCACCGCAACGCCCAGCAGGATCAGTCCGATGATGATCCGGTAAGATCTCCGATTTTCCCGTTTATTTTCATTCATTTCGGATTTCCTCCCCGCTCCGGAACACTGCCCAGCAGATCATCGTTCATTTCCTGCTCGCCTTTTTCACGGGCGTGCTCCATCATCTTCCGCTGTTCTTCCTGCCACCGTGCGGCATCCCAGATTTCGATCCCGATCTCCACGCCGGCAACCACTACACTCCCGGCGGCGGCCAGTCCCGCAAAATCCCGGTATTCCGGCGGGATCGTGACCCGGCCCTGCGCCGAGATCCGCTGTGAACAGCTCCAGGCTCCGAAACGCCGCTGTTCCCGGCGGTAAAGCATGCTTTTGCCTGCCCGTTCGACGGCATCGTTTTCAGCGTGACGCATCCTTTCGAACACCTTTTCCGGATACACGGCAACCGCCCCTTCCGGCAGACAATGCAGGACCACATCGCTGCCGCTCCGGGCAAAATCCTCCAGCACGCGCGGACTGAGTTTCACCCGTCCGTTCGCATCCATCTGGCATTTGTCGGTTCCGCAGAAAGCAAGCATTTTTTCTTTATCCCTTAAAAACTATATTCCAATATTTACCATTATATTCCAATTTTTTCCAATTTCAAGTTGTTTTTCGAAAAAAATGGCATTTTTTCCGCTTTTTTGCCTCTCGGCGGGCAATCGGCCGGAACCTCCTTCGCCAAGGTTCCGCGATCGACCAATGAGACCTATGAGTCTCATGAGCCCCATGAGGTTCGCGGTGTTCCGCATCATGCCGCTGTTTACAAGCGGCGCTTCATGCTCCTGCTTGTCCGCCGCAGCCTTGGCGAAGGAGGAAGGAGCGCTTCATGCCGCAAAGCGGCGCTTCATCGGCCGTCAGGCCGGCTTCATAGCACGAAGCGCTGCCTCTTTCCGCGAACTTTCCAGAAATACTGGGAATACTAAGAATACTGGGATTTTCGCGCAATACATCCGCCGGCACGAAATCTTCTCTTTCCTCTTCTTGTCCTCCATAGCTCGAAGAGCTGCGCCCGTAGTAATCAGAGATCAGTTGTCAGTAATCAGTTTCGGCTCTGCCGGCTTCCCGCGAATTTCATAGGTCTCATAAGTCTTATAGGTCTCATCGGGTGTTTGCGGGAAACGCGGCTTGGAGATGCCAGTATTAATTCTCCGATTCCAGTTGACAATCTGTCATTTAAGAGTATATTACATTCATGATCCCCGGATCGGACCCCTGGACGCGGGTTCGGCCGGCAAGTAAATTTCAACCAAATGGAGCAGGAAAATGAAGAGAAAGATCCTCAGCGTATTGACCCTGATGTGTGTGTTGTTGAGTGCGTGCACCGTTTCACAGCCCGCACCGCAGGTGAAAAAGAATCCGCCGCCGCAAGTCAGTCAGCCGAAAGCTCCGGTCAAAGCGAAAAAATTCCAGCCGCCGCGGCTCAGCAATCCGGATTCTTGGTCCCTGGTCGTGATCCCCGATGTGCAGGCCTATACGGAGCGTCCCCGCAACCACGGCATCCTCGATATCATGAACGCCTGGGTCCTGGACAACAAGGATCCGCTCAAGATCCAGCAGGTGCTGTACACCGGCGACCTGGTTTACCGCAACGATCAGGGCATACCCCACCCGGACCGCAATTCCCTGCTGGGGCGGGAACAATGGGCCGCTTTCTCCAAACTGATGGAGCGTCTGGATGGCAAGATCTCCTATATCCTCTGCACCGGCAATCATGATTACGGACACGGTCTGGTCACATCGGTAAGCCGGGACTCCTGGTTCGATCTCTATTTCCCGACCGACCGCAATCCGCAGACCCGGAAGCATCTGGTGTCCTGCAACTACAATGCATTCAACACGGTCACGCTGGAGAATGCCGCTTATGAATTTACCGCGCCCGCGCCGGACAACCGCAAATTCCTGATCATTTCGCTCCAGTTTGCGCCGACCGACAACGACCTGAAATGGGCTGCGAAGGTGGCTGCTCTGCCCCGGTTCAAAGATCATATCGGCATCGTGCTGACCCACTCCTATCTTGCCTGGACCGGCCAGCGTCTGCAGCAGGAAAAATACAAACTGAGCAGAGAAGGCGGCAATTCCGGCGAAGCGATCTTCCAGAAACTGGTATTCCCCGCGAAAAATATCCGCATGGTGATCTGCGGCCATATCGCCCGGGCTGACATCTGGGAACGCGGCATTGCGTTTTCCATGGATAAGAATTCCTCCGGCAAGAGCGTCGCTCAGATGGCATTCAATACGCAGGCGATCGGCGGCGGTTTCCATGGCAGCGGCGGCGACGGCTGGCTGAGACTGCTCGAATTCATGCCCGACCGCAAAACCATCAAAGCGACCACGTTCTCTCCGCTGTTCGCGATCTCGCCGTCCACCCGGCATCTCGCATGGAAACATGACGAACGCAGCGAATTCACTTTCACCCTCGAATAAGCCGCGTTTCATTTAAAAAAGCAAATCCGTTCCGGAAGCTGAGTTTTCAACTCGCCGGAACGGATTTTTCTTTGAGGGGGATCAGCGGATCTGGCCTTCGCCGTAGATCCGGTATTTATAGGAAGTAAGTTCCTTCAGTCCCATCGGTCCGCGGGCGTGGAGCTTGTCGGTGCTGATGCCGATTTCGGCGCCCATGCCGAATTCACCGCCGTCGGTGAACCGCGTGGAGGCGTTCCAGTAGACCGTGGCGGAATCCACCGCGGCCAGGAAATATTCCGCCGTGGCGGGATTTTTCGTGATGATGCTGTCGCTGTGTCCCGAACCGTATTTGTTGATATGAGCGGCGGCGGCTTCCGCCGAGGACACCAGACGGCCGGAGATATCCAGACTCAGATATTCGTTGTAAAGTTCTTCTTCCTTGCCTTCGACCGCGGCGGGATCGTATTTCCGCCAGGCGGCATCGCCGTGGACGGTTACGCCTTCCTCCTTGCAGAGCGCGGTCACCTTGGGGATGAATTCGGCGGCGATCTGCTCATTGACGAGCAGGGTTTCCAGCGCGTTGCAGACACCGGGCCGCTGGCATTTGCCGTTGCGGAGGATCTTCAGCGCCATCTCCTGATCCGCCTCGGAATCGACATACAGATGACAGACGCCTTTGTAATGTTTGATCACCGGAATGGTGGACTGTTCGACTACGGCGCGGATGAGCCGTTCGCCGCCGCGCGGAATGATCAGGTTGATATACGCGTCGAGTTTGAGCATTTCGGAAACCGCCTCGTGTGCGGTCCACGGAATGAACTGCACCGCGCCTTCGGGCATGCCTTCGGCGAGGCCGGCTTTCAGGATGCAGTCGGCGATGGCCTGATTGGAACGGATCGCCTCGGAACCGCCGCGCAGAATGACCGCGTTGCCGGCTTTCAGGCAGAGACCCGCCGCATCCACGGTCACATTGGGACGCGATTCATAAATAAAGCCGATCACGCCGATCGGCACGGAGATCTTTTCGATCCGGATGCCGTTGGGACGGGTGGTGACGGAAAGTTTTTCCCCGACCGGATCGGGCAGGGTGACCACGTGACGAAGTCCGTCGGCCATGGCTTTGATGCGCTGGTCGGTCAGTTTCAGACGGTCGAGCATGGCGCCGGAAATTCCTTTGGCGGCGGCTTTTTCCATATCGACGGCATTGGCTTCCAGCAGGGCAGGGGCGTTCTTTTCCACGGCGTCGGCCATGGCGGTCAGCCAGCGGTTTTTCGCTTCCGTGGTCACGTTGGCCAGTTTCAGCGCGCCTTCGCGGGCTTTCATGCCCATCTGTTTCAATGCATTGCGCAGTTCGTCTCCCGAGATATTTTCCACAGTCATGATCGGTCCCTTTCATGGTGAGTTTTTACACCGTGTAATATATCACCCGTTGACGCAAAATGCAAAATTTTCTTTTTTCGGGAAAACGACTTGTAATTTCAGCCGGATGTGATACTGTTAAGCATTTACGGGATGAAGATTTCAACCGAAAGGAAAAACGATGTCGAGTCTTACTGAATTGCATAAGCTGGAAGGTCTGGTCCTGACCGCCCATCGGGGCGCCTCGTTCGATGATGCGGAAAACACGCTGGCGGCATTTGACCGCGCGGTCAGAAACGGTGCTCATTTCATCGAATTCGATTTGCGCATGAGCGGCGACGGCGTGCCCGTGGTATTGCATGACAAAACGATCGACCGGACCTCGAACGGGACCGGCCGGCCGGAAGACCTTCCGCTGGCGGAGCTGAAAAAACTGAATTTTTCCTATTGGCATCACGCCGAACGTCATGAACAGCCGCTGTATGAACATCTGGAGATCCCGACTTTCGAGGAAGTGCTGAAACAATTCCGCGGGAAGGCCTGCATGAATATCCAGGTCTACGCCGATCCGGCCGGATTGAATGAGATCTGCCGGCTGTATCTCGACTACGGCATGACCGATCAGGGTTATATGACCATCGCTTCCGATGAGGTTGCCGCCCAGGTGCGGAATTATTCCAGGGAGATCGAGATTTGTCTTACGCCCGGATGGAATGAGCGTGCCAATCCGGAAAATCTGCACAAATGCGCGGATTTCGGCTGCCGTTTCGTTCAGCCCGTGCGTCAGACGGTCACGCCGGAAACTTTTGCCCTGTGCCGCGAGCTTGGGTTGCGTGCCAATGTGTTCTTTTCCGACGATCCGCAGGAGGCGAGAGAACTGCAGAAAATGGGTGCCGGCGGGGTGATGACCAACCGGATCCCGCTGCTGGCGGCAAGTTTCCGCTAAAGTTTTTGCCTGCGGAGATTGAAAAATCCCTGTTGCGCGTGTATGTTTATAGATAATTTTATCAAGGGAAAGGAACAGCTATGAAATATCTCATCACCGGAGGCGCCGGATTCATCGGCAGCCACCTGACCGAATCGCTGCTGGCGGACGGCCATCGGGTGACTGTGATCGATGATTTTTCCACCGGTTCGCCGGAGAATCTCGAAGCCGTGAAAAACCATCCCGCTCTTACCGTGATGGAGGAAGATATTCTCAATGGTCCCGGTCTGGCCAAAGCCGTAGCGGAATGTGACTGCGTGATCCATCTTGCGGCGGCGGTCGGCGTGGAACTGGTCGTGCACGATCCGGTCCGGACCCTGGTGACCAATGTGCATGGATCCGAGCGGGTGCTGACGTATGCCGCGGACGGCGGAAAACGCTGTATCCTGGCCTCGACCAGCGAAGTTTACGGCAAATCGACCAAACCGAAATTCAAGGAGACCGACGATCTCTGCATCGGACCTTCCACCAATTCCCGGTGGTCCTATGCCTGCAGCAAGCTGCTGGATGAATTTTTCCTTATGGCGCTTTACCGCGACCGGAAACTGCCGGGGACGGTAGTTCGGTTCTTCAATACCGTGGGACCGCGTCAGACCGGACGTTACGGCATGGTGCTTCCGCGTTTTGCCGCGGCGGCGATCGAAAACCGCTCCCTGCCGGTTTACGGCACCGGCGAACAGACCCGCTGCTTCTGTCATGTGCGGGATGTGGTCCGCGCGCTCCGCATGCTGATCGGACAGGAGAAATCGTATGGACATGTTTACAACATCGGCACATCCCGGCGGATCTCCATCCGCGCACTGGCCGATCTGGTGATCGAGCGGGCGCATTCCAGCTCGGGAATCGAGATCATTCCCTACGAAAAAGCGTATGAACCCGGATTCGAAGACATGCTGAACCGTGCGCCGGACTGTTCCGCGATCCGCGAACTGTGCGGCTGGGAACCTGAAATCGAACTGGA
>JAZUCR010000561.1:0-7572 GCA_045639225.1 Victivallales bacterium | reverse complement strand
GGCCACAACATGACTTGTTGCAGAAAAGGCTCGCGTCTGAATTTTGTGCTTGATCTTAAGTTTTTCGATAAGTTTTCCCGGAATGTGCTTGACAATTTGCCCTAACACTGCCAAATTATACTCTTGAGATCCCATGTTTCTATCCTTTGTCTTGTCGCAGAGAAAAAGGTAGCTTGGGATCTCTTTTTTGTCAAGTCAGAATAATTTTTATGGGATATCTGTGGGAAAATTCCTGTTTTTTTCGTTTCCCGTCTTGAAAAAACGGAATCAGGATTTAGATTATGCCATGAAATACCGCAAGGAGGGCAAGAGAATCATGCTCCTTGGGGTCAATTTCGATTTCGTCAAGGGCAATATCTCCGACTGGATCAAGGAAGAGTATCGCTGAAAACCGAACGGCTGAATTTTCGCAGTTTTTTCTGCGACCTCCACGATTTCAACTAAGAAAGGTAATATCGTTAATTTGAGCACGGTGCCTGGATACAGTCCCGGTTCAGAATGGTTCCCGGGATCAGTTCGTGCCGGACCACACCTTGGTATTTCCAATCCAGAAAAAGTTCCATCGCACGCTGTCCGATCTCATACGGATGCTGGTCGAACGTCAGAAATCGGAAGACTTTCTGTATCGTATCGAGATTTCCGAATCCGGCGTAGGTGATCCGGTCCGCTTTTTCCGGATGAAGTTTTCTCATGGCATCCCTCACTTTAAGCGTCTCATAATCGGAATGACAGACCAGAGCCGTGGTTTGCGGAAACCGTTTCAATATTCTCCGCACAAGCTGTTCCACACTGTATTCGCCCAGATAAAAGAACCTCTGTTCCGGATTGCTGATTCCAGCTTCACGGAATGCTTCGTAAAAACCGGCACAGCGTGGATTTCTCATAAACGGAAAACTCGATGAAAGGATAAAGACGATTTCCCGGTGTCCGGCTTTCAAAAGGAGCTGGGCCATTTCCCGGCTCCCGGTCAGCATATCCGCAGCTATATCACTGATATTCGGATTGTCACGGTTCAGTGAATCAATCAGAACGCCCGGTCCATTCAACGTAAAATCTCCGAATGTCGCCGCAAGAATACCTTCCGCATGATTCGCCCGCAGGAACTGTTCGCTCTGCCGGAATTCCTCTTTCACGGGGATCTGAAGCAGCGGCAGCCAGAGATTCTGGCTTGCCGAATCGATGATCCCGTGAAGGATCCCGTCGATATAACTGTCACCTCTCGGCACCATGATCCCGATCGTTCCGTGCGCGGCAAGGGACCGGTCCTGAATATACGTGCCATCGCGGGTGCTTGTTCCTCGCCGCAACCAACCGTCTGCGACCAGTTCGCCGACTGCCTTGTTCAAGGTGATCCGGTTGACTCCGAGCCGGTCCGCAAGTTCATATTCCGAAGGCAGTCTCACATTCGTCGGATATCTGCCCGCCCGGATTTCTTCGATCAGTATTTTTTTGATTTCATCCTTCTTCATCGGTTCCGTCTTCCCCTTTCCGTTTTTATGTAATATAACCCTCTTTTTGGATATGTCAATAAAGTTTCATTTTTTCCAATGCAGAATGTTGAATTTCCTTTCGATTGCATTATATTTCTTGAAAAAACCTGAAACCAAATATAAAACCTATGATTTTTGGATTATCCAATAATATTTCAGAACGGTTTTAAAAAAAGGAAACGGAGTTATGAGTTATCGGAGATGCAATACGGATTGGATGAGATCCAGTTTCGGGATCAGCGTGCACTGGACGGCCGGTTCGGTCCGGCAAAACGGAAGCCGTTTGCCGTTTGAAGCTGCAGTCGAACGATTCGATCCGGAACGTTTTGCTGATGCTCTGGCATCAATCGGGGCGCAGCACTGCATTTTCACTTTGACCCACGCCAAAGAATATCTCGCCATGCCAAACCCTGTGCTGGAATCACTGCTCCCCGGACGCACTACACGGCGCGATCTGATCGGCGAATTGATTACAGCTTTGAAAAAACACGAGATTCGGTTCATCGCGTATTACAACCATTCCTGTAACGGCAATGACGATCCGGAATGGCGTAAGGCATGCGGTTATGCGGACGGTGTCCACGGCGATCTTGACCGCTTCGCTAAGAATATCTGCGATATCATCGCCTGGATCGGGAAACGGTATGGTTCGGATCTCCGGGCATGGTGGTTCGACAGTTCCTATTCGGTCGATCCGCACGGTCCATGCAACACGGTCTCCTGCGAGATGGGCGACTGGCGCTTCCCCTGGGATTTGCTGAACCGGGCGGCGAAAAGCGGAAATCCTGATGCCGCTGTCGCGTTCAATTCGGGAATCGGAAAACGTTTCCTTTACGCCGAATGTCAGGATTATTATTGCGGCGAATCCTCGACGCCCGACCAGATGTTTTCACCGGAAGCGCTGCCCGGCATGCAGGATCACAGATGGTTCTGCATGGATGATCCCGAATGGGTTTTCAACCAAAAAAGAGCGGAAACCGGGTTTTGCGAACCCCGTTTTTCCGATTCAGTTCTGAAACACGCCATACAAAGACACCTGGATGAAGGGATCATGGTCTCGCTGAATGTTCTGATTGATCAGGACGGCAATCTCAATCCGAAGGCGCTCGAACAGCTGAAGCGCATCCAGCAGCCGGAAAGGAGCACCATATCCTGAATATGATTCATCAAGTTTTTTTGAAAGACTTCGTTTTTCCGTATTGACGGACCATTGACGATATCTGAAACCAAAGAGAAAGGAACAGCAAATGCAAAAAAAACTTTCATCATTCATCTCTCTGTCCTTCATCGCTCGAAGAGCGGCAGAAGATAATCATTCATCACTCCAGCAAAAGCACAGATTTACGCTCATAGAGCTCCTGGTGGTCATAGCCATCATCGCCATTCTGGCGGGAATGCTGCTGCCGGCGCTGAACCAGGCAAAGCGTACTGCCAACCGGATCAGCTGCGTCAACAACCAGAAAACCATTCTGCTGGCTGAACAGAATTATGTTTCCTCCTACAATGAATATCTGATGCCGGCCCGTGTCTACAATGTATTGTGGAACACCCTGGCGGCGAATCTGCTGTATCCGAAACCCTCCGCCAAACAGATTCAGCAGCTTTACACCTGTCCTTCGGAATTTATTTCCAAGCCGAATGGAGACAAAAACAATGGTGAATTCGCATGGGGGCACCTTGCCCTGAACGGCACCGTCGGAGGTGTCAATCCAAGCGATACGCCTCCCAGCAGCTCCTCAATTTGCTCCTACCGGTTCCGAAAAATCAACGCCAGCAAGCAGCCCGCCATAACCATGGTTTCGTTAGACAACGGACGGAAGGACAGCTATGAGCAGAAGCCTCAGGGGAGTATCAGCTGGGTCGCGTTCCGCCACGGGACCTGGTACAAACCGGATCGGACCAGTTACAATGTCGGCGATCCCAACGGCGATGCTACGAACTGCGGATATCTGGACGGCCATGCCGCAACGGAAAAAAAAGCATTGTTCTATAAAGCGGCCAACAGCTGGATGCCCCAGTTCCTTATCGACCGGGATGTCACGGCCAGTCTATACTGATACGAATTTCGGAAACGGTTCAACTTGTCAAATCACATAATCCAGGAGGTTTTCATGAAAAAAAGAAACTTTTTTTGTAACTCAGTCATTGCGCTTTCGGCCATTCTGGGGCTGACGCTTTCCGCGCAGGTGAAACTGGTGAACGGGCCGATTCCGCTGGATGGCGGTTATTCAGAAGGCGTGTGGAAGGATGTCCCGGAACAAACCCCGTTTATCCTTTTGAAAAGGATGGGCAAGACACAGCCGGATGCCCAGACTGCATTCAAAGTCGCGGCCGATGCCGACAATCTTTATCTGAACATCCGCTGCAGTGAAAAACTGATGGGGAAACTGAAAAAAACGGAAAATCCGGCCGGGCTGTGGAGCTCCAACCTAGTGGAGATTTTCCTTTCTCCCACCGGACAGCCGGATGAATATTACCAGTTTGCCGCAACCGCCGGGAATCTGCGTTACAACATGTTTTACGGGGAATCCGGCGTGATTCGACCGGATCCGTATTCGCCGTTCTGGGAATCGAAGGTGTTTTACGGCAAGGATTACTGGCAGGTTCAGGTCAGGATTCCGTTCAGCGCCTTTTACATGACCCGCAACTCAAGATGGAGTGACAAGTGGCTGCTGAACATCGCCCGCACCCGGATGACGGTCCGTGAATTTTCCACCTGGAGCCCGTTGAGGATCGGTTTCCATCAGCCGCAGGATTTCCGGAAATTCACGGGCTTCCCGAAACGGAATCCTGCGCAGGATGTGCTGATTGCCAAGGCAGAACCCGTCATCCGGACGTTTATCGATGGCGTGTATGCGGGACCGTTGAAACTGACCGTGGAGGCCAACCGCGCGGCGGCGGGAAAATACGAACTGAGCGTGCAAGAGCCGGACGGCAAAAGTTCCGTCCATGAAATCACGCTGAAAGGCGGTCTGCACAAGGTCGTTGTACCCAAGGTGGAATATCTGAAGAAGGCCCTGGGGAAAACAGATCTCACTCTTACGCTGAAATCGAAGAAGACCGGATCCGTCTTCGGCCGGAGTTATCCGGTGGACATCGTTTACCAGCCGATCGGGATCACCTTGACTTCACCGGGCTACAAGCGGAATTTCTATCCGGGACAAGATTACTCAATGATCCGTGGCGAACTCAAGCTGAACCTTTCCGAGGAACAGCGGAAGAACGCAGAGGTCAAACTTTCCATTTCCGGCGATGGACTTGAAGAAAAAACGCAGACTTTCAAAGCGGACGGCGACACTGTAACATTCTCGTTTGAAAGCAGTGCGTTGACGGAAGGCGGCAAGGCGCTGCTTACGGCGAAACTGCTGGAAAACGGCAGGGAAACCGCTTCGGCAACCTGCACCGTCACCCGTCTGAAAAAGAACAAGGGATCCATGGTCTGGATCGAAAACAATGCACTGATCAAAAACGGTAAACCGTGGTATCCCCGTTTCATTTATGCGCAGGGCTATCTGGGAGGCACGGCATTTGCCGAGCGCTTCAATGCCGATGACCTGGCCGCAACGCCAGTCCGGACGGCAACGCTGGAGCCTTTCCGGCTCATCAGAGGCCTTGAAAGCAAGGAAGCTCGAAAGGATGTCAAACCCTGTCCGGAACTTTTTGAGAAAGTCCGCGCCATTGTGGAAAAACACCGCGAAGATCCGGATTTCTGTCTTTACTATATTTCCGATGAACCGGAGTGCCGGCACGTTTCACCCGTTTACCTGAAACATATCTATGATTTCGTCAGCGAACTGGATCCGTATCATCCGGTCTTTACCTGCACCCGGTCGGCGGGCAAATATCTGGACTGTGCGGACATTTTTTCCTGCCATGCCTATCTCGCACCGGTCGTATCCGAGGGGAAACGGTTCCTTGCGGTGCCGGTGCATCGGGTCCGGAACTATCTGCAGGAGGTGACGAAAAGCCTCCGTCCGGATAAAGTGGTCGGTTTCACCGGGCAGTTCTTCAGCTACAAATTCAATTACGTGCTTGCCGACTATCCGACGTGGGAAGAACTGGAAAGCATGAGCTGGAGCGCCATTGCGCAGGGGTCCCGTTTCCAATATCCGTATGCCTACCATGAACTTGGCGACCGCCCGCAGCTCTACGAGGGCTACCGCTATTTCAATCAGTCGATCCGGGCCTTGGAAAAACAGCTGCTTTCCAATAAAAAATATCCGGTGAAGACGGTCGATCCGGAAAATATGATCGACACGCTGCTGGTCGAGGGCGACGGAGTGACGCTGCTGATCGTGGTAAACCTTAAAAACGGCCCGCTGGAGACGGAGATCAGTTCCGAACATCTGAAACAGTTCAAATCCCTGCTGGAATTCCGGGGCGATGGTTCCAGGGAATTGGATAACGGCACATTGAAACTTACCCTCAAACCATACGAATGCGCGGTCCTGACCTCGAAAAAGATGGACGAAGGACTGAAAACCCGTGCTCAGGTGGTCAAGGATATCGCCGAAGCGGAAAAGGCCCGCTCGTCGCGAGGCAGTCTGCTTTTTGAAAAGGGTGCAGCGTTCGAGGTCGATTCCAGCAATCCCAGCCGTGCTGTAAGCTCGCTCTTCCAGCGTAACAAGCTTTTCGACGGCACGCTCGACATACTCGGCTGGCAGTCCGCCCTGCGCGGCAAGGATCATTGGTATGAGCTCAATTTCCGGAAGAATCCGCCGAAGTTCTCCAAAATCCGGATCTATGGCTGTAATATGGGCGATCCGGCGGTGAAAATCTGGAAATTCGGCGAATGGAAAAACCTCTCTCCGAAGAAGACGGAAAAAGGCAAATACTCCGTCCTGCTGGATTTCGGCGAAGAACTGAAATCGGTCAAGGTGCGGATCAATTTCCTGAACCGGACGGACAAAAACCAAGTCGAACTCTATGAAATCGAACTGCTGAAATAAACGGAGGAAACCAAATGAACAAGTTGATCATTGCGGGCGTTCTGCTGGCAACGGCGGGAATGCTTCAGGCGAAACAGCTGAAAAAACCGGATGAAAACACTTTGTGGCTGGAGGACGGCAAAGAGATCGGAACGGGTGCGCGTCCCGGCCGGGGACACTGGCTGAAATCGGATAAACTTGAGATCAAATCCGGGGAGAACGGCAGAGGATTCAGTTTCTTTGCCCGCGGCATGGACGGCAAGACTGCAGCCGTGGTCGATCTTGCCCCGGAATATCCGTATTTTACCTTCCGGATCACCGGTATCGAACTGCTGAACGGCTACCGCAACTGGACCATGTTTATGCAGAACGGTTTTTCCACCAGTCAGGTCACCGCTCCGGAGAAGGGGATCTATGTCTATGACCTGTATCAGAATCTGCCGGAAAAGGAGCGTGCGAGGAAAATCTCCTATCTGTTTGTCCACCTTTACCATCTCCGGCTGGATTTCGAGTATATGAAACTGGTGAAGAAACCGGATTACGCAGTCCGTGCCGAATGTGCCGATCCGGAGATCAAGCCAGGAAGCAAGGTGAAATTCACGGCGGAGCTGGCGAAGGAAGCGGAAGATGTTGCGATCACCCTGATGACGACCGGACATCCCCGCCCGGTCAATGTGAACGGGAAAATGAAAATCCAGCTGAAACCGACGGATAAAACGCAGAAAATCTGGACTGCCGAAGTCGAAATCAAAAGCATCGGGCTCAAAAAAGCCGCCAGACGTTTCGGTCTGTTCATGAAAATGGATGTGCTGGGCGGCGATCTGGAGGAACCCGTGTGGGTCGGTCTGCCTTATATCGTCTCACCGAAATGACTGCCGGCCATGAAACCTCCCGTTTTTACCGGCTCCCGCGCTTTGGCCGTCAGATCCGTCCTCTATCCGTCAAGTCCGTTAATCGCTGCATCATGGTCCGGCAAAGCCGGAGAGGTGACCGGTTACCCGTTCTCCTGAGACTTAGAATTTATCCCTAAATAACAGTTGAAATAACAAAAAAACATGCTATATTTACGCCAAAGCGAAATTGGAGGTGAATATGGCGGTAAAATCATGGGAAGTGTCGGAGGAATTTTGGAATCGCGTTGCGCCCTTGATTCC
>JAZUCR010000560.1:0-11122 GCA_045639225.1 Victivallales bacterium | reverse complement strand
CAAGAATCGCGGCAACGATTCTTGAGCGCGTATTTTTATGAAGCCGTCGGTGTCATAGAAGACTGCCCCTCCCGGTTGATTTCAGGATAACGCGCATGAAAACGGCTTGCCGACAGGCAAAGTGTTTCCAGCGCATTCGGGTTGCTTGCGACGAAGCGGCTCATCTCCCTTGTCAGCAAAGCCGGATGTTCATCCGCAATGCCGCAGTCCGGTTCCCGTTTACGATATCCCTGCGAGGAAAGGAACATCCAGGCACGGCGATAGGTGGCATCCTTGATGGTTCCGAGCGAATGAGCCCGATAGAGCAAACTGCCCATCGAGACTTTCCATCTGCTTTTCAACTCCCGAAGCCGGGCAAGAGTCAGCGGCGGCTGAAGTTCGGCGGCAATGCAATCCGCCGGAGTGAGGAGTTCCGCCGCAAAAGCCTCGGCTTCCTTCTCTCTTTCATCATCCGGAAAATCGTCGCAGTGTTCGAGCAGGGCGTGGCCGCATTCGTGTGCCAGAGTATGGCGGCGGCGGTCCGGAGAAAAAGCAGGATTGTCGTTCAGTGCGATGGAGATGATACCGCCCGGCAGCGGCATAAAGAAACCATCGAGCTTGTCGGTTTGAAAATCGAACTGCAGCACGACGATTCCGTTCGCTTCGAGCAAAGCGGTCAGGTCGTCTATCGGGCCTGGAGCGACCTGCCAATGGGCACGGACGGCTTTCGCCATTTCCGCCGGAGTTCTGCCCTCGCGCGGAATAATATTGGAATGGAGATCGTGGCTGCGGAACAGTTTGATGACATCCAGCGATCTGGCCCTCACTTCAGCCTCGATCCGTACCCGGACGGAGGACAGGAGAAGTGAACTGCGTTTCCGGTGAAACACCAGTCCGGATGGAATCTCACCGTCGTTCTGCAGAAAGAAAGCGACCGGATAATCAAGTGCGGCGGCAATTTTCTGCTGCATGTTTTCCGGAGGAACGATCGAACCGTTCTCATACTTGCTGAGAACCGCCTGCTGGACGTTCAGCTTTTCGGCAAGACCCTTTTGGGTCAAGCCTTCCTGCTCTCTTGCCAATCTCAGGAGCGATGCGTTGTATGCTGCCATTTTTCACCTCCGTGGGTTCGATAAACCTAATTTCTCGAATATAATATACTCCGGCCAAAACGCAATGTCAAATGCATCTTTGGGGAAAAATTCGATTTTTTTTTGATATTATGATGTCAAAATATTCCTGGAAGCCTTCCGATCCGGCTTTTTTCACGCCATCAGGAATTATCATCACGGGCTTTACTTGCTGAAAACTGGAGATGTTCGGATGCAGACCCTTTCTGCGGTCGTTTTTGAGATGATCGGAACCGAATACCCCTCTATATATAGGGGGGTGTGGACAGTCAAACCGTAAAAAATTACGGTTTTTGAGCTCAAATAAAAACAGGACATGGGTTACCCGATTGCCGGAAGGGGAAGAAAACGATGGAAGGAAACCGCGTCCTCCGGGGCCTTCCCCGGAGCAAAACCTGGGAAAGCGGGATTCTCCGCGAAATCCGCATCACTGCGGCAGGCACCGGTTTTCACAACCGGGGTAAACATATACAGAAAACGGCGGTCTGATGCCTTTTGATACAATGCAGACCGCCGTTGTTTTACGCAGAAATGAGGATCAGGCTTTGGAGGCCAGATTTTCCCGCTGCTCTTCGGAAATGCCGACGAAACGCGGATTGCCCGGCATGATGCCGCGGTGCGCTTCCTTGATGAAACTGCTGAACAGCTGGACTTCCGGCGTCTGATTGCGTTCGATCTCTTCCAGCGCGTTGCGCGAATTCAAGCCTTCGAAGAAATAGGTCCGGATGGCGTGACGGATCGCCAGACGGGTCTCGTTGTTCATTCCGGCCCGGCGCAGACCAATGGTATTGGGTCCGACGATATAACCTTCCTGGAGCAGACAGAACGGCGGAATATCCTGGGAAATCAACGTGCCGGCGCCGATCATGGCCAGCGAACCGATCCGGCAGAACTGGTGGACCAGCACATAACCGCTCATGACCGCGCCGCGTCCGACCTGGACATGCCCCGACAGGGCGGTATGGTTCGCGATCGTGACATGATCCTGCACCACGCAGTCATGGGCCACATGCACGAATGCCATCAGCAGCACATGACTGCCGATCACCGTTTTCAGGAATTCGAACGGCGGACGGTGGATATTCACATATTCCCGGATCACGGTGTCGGAACCGATCTCCACATAGGACTGGATCCCTTTGTAGAAACGGTGGTCCTGCGGTTCGCCGATAAAGGTCCCGTAATAGATGCAGCAGCGCGGGCCGATCGTGGTGTACTGACCGATCTTGACATGCGCGTCGATATAGCAGTCATCTCCGATCTTCACATCGTCTTCGATGACCGTATAGGGTCCGATTTCCACATTCTTGCCAATCTCCGCATTCGGAGAAACGATTGCAGTTGGATGAATTGCCATTTTTTCAACTCCTTTTTCTCAAACAGCGAAAATCTTTGATAATCTATCACTTTTTCTCCGGCAGTCAAATGAAGATTGACAATATCCGGCAGATTTCCGGGAAATTTATTCTTTCCGGGCGGCGGGCGAGCCGTTATTCAGCCGATCCGCAGTCTCCGTCAGCTTTTTCTGCGGGATCTCATTGTCGGCAATAACCAGCGGCAGGAACCGGTCGTCCTGGCACAGGATCACTGCGGGACAGGTCTTGATCCCGTATTTCCGGATGACCGCCGCATTGGCCGCCGAACCGGCATCCACCGATTCGACCGAGAAGGTTTTCCGCTTGATCTCTTCCGGAAAAGCGGTATACGCGACCCGCCGCAGCAGGACTTCATACTGCACATCATTGTCCGGCCGGGGCCGCCGGTAAAAATACAGCATTCTGATCGGCCGGGTGTAGCGCAGGACCACCGGCCTGGCCGCTTCGGCCGCCGCTTCCGCCCGGCGCTGACGGATCTCATTGACGATGGCGAATACCCCGCATAAGATGGCGATCAGCAGCAGGATCCCTTTGAACAGATGCGCCTTCTGTTTGCTGCGGACCGCCGCCTTCCGGAGCTGGTCGATCTCGGCGCCGTGCAGACTCATCAGCAGTTCGGTGATCTCCTCCGAGCCGAGCATTTTCCCCGAAGCGATCACCCGATGGTCCTCAGCCAGGACCGGCGAGCCGACGTTCAGGTTGGCGATGATGCTGGGAGACGCATCCATTTCCACGGGAACATCCAGATCCAGTTTTCTCAGCGCGGCACGCAGATTATCCGCCAGCTGATTGCAGGCGGCGGCATCATCGGCCAAAACCTGGAATTTCATGTTCTTCGGCTCCTCTGTTCACCGGGAGTAAAACAAACCCGGCAAAGCTCTGTTTCCCGCGGCTTTGCCGGATTATTTTCCTTCATACGATCAGGATTGGATCAGAAATCGAAATCAATGCCATACTTGTGGGCATCATCCATCGAGAAGTTGCGGGTCTTGAACGGAATCAGCACAACGATCCAGTTGTTGAAGTATGCACCGGCATTGACGAAGGGTATGGTCTCCAGGCATTTGCGGGTTTTGGCATCGAAAATGTTGAATGCCATCCGCCCGTAGGCCGAGCGGTTGTAACGCTTGAAGATCGGAATTTCGGGAATCACGATATTGATGTCGCAGTAGGGAACCGGGATCGGCAGGGGCGGCGTTCCGATCAGGAACGTGTGGTGGTCGGTCGCCAGCACGCCGCACAGCGGCTGGATCATGATATCCGCATCCGCCTGTTTCGCTACGATGATGTTGTTATTTCTGGAAACGACCATTTCCAGACGGCCTTTGACATAATCCTTATCCGTCTGCGGTGCCAGATAGCTGTAATCGAAGAAGATCTTTTTGTCTTTGTACTTTTCCAGTCCGGCATGGTTGGTCATGCGTTCGATCGTCATGGCCAGAAGATACTGTTCGACGGCGGAACGGGCGGTGTTGGTTACCCACGGGGCCGAGCATCCCGTAATGAGCAGGGATACAGCCATTGCAGCAAACAAAATTGCTTTTTTCATGTTTTTCCTTCTTTCGTTGATTATTTGTCAGCACTAAAGAAAACCTGTTGCAATATACCACAATTGCGGAAAAATAAAAGTCATTTTCAACAAAAAAAGAAATTTTTTTCGTTTTTTCAGAGGGTCCAGGGGTTCAGCCGTCCCGCAACATCGCGAACAATAAGCCGAAATACGCCGGACAGGCAGGATAGGCAGTCATGTACCACACCCTGCCTGTTGGCCCTATAGAGGCCTGCCCTGCCTATGGAAGTTCACACAAAATCGGTGATCCCGCATCTCCGTCAGCGGCCGCAGCACTTCTTGTATTTTTTGCCGGACCCGCAGGGACAGGGATCGTTGCGTCCCACTTTCGGAGTTTCGTTGTGGAACGTGAAACTGATCTCCGGTTCCTCTTCCGGCATTTCTCCGGCGGGCGGCTGCATCTGCACTTCCGGCGGAAGTTCGCCTGCCGCTTCCTGCGAAATACCGAACTGGCCCAGTTCCTCATGCATCATCTGCATCGGAATCGACAGATTGGAGAAGAAACTCTGGAGCGCTTCCAGGGAAGTCGCTGAATTGAACATGCCCGAAAGGATCTCCTGATCGATGTCTTCCATCAGCTGTTCGAACATCTTGAACGCTTCCTGCTTGTATTCCACCAGCGGATCCTTCTGTGCATAGGCACGCAGTCCGATGCTGGAACGCAGGTTGTCCATGGCATACAGATGATCCTGCCAGAGCCGGTCGACTGCGCTGAGGATGATGTAGCGTTCGAGCCGCACCAGTTCCTCGGGATCTTCCGCGCTGACCTTGACCGCATAGACTTCCTGGATCTTCGAGACGATGCCGTCGCAGATGGCGTCCACATCGGGGATTCCAGGCTCCTTGAATTTGATCAGGGCCTTTTCATCGAACATGATCATGGGGAAAGTCCGGTTGAGCCAGACGAACAGCCGGTCGCTGTTGATCCCGGTGGAGGAATCCTGTCCGGCCGCGGCAATGGCGTTTTCGATCTGACGGTAAACGGCGGTATCCACGACCTTGAAAATCAGTTCGCGGCAGTTGTCGTTGAACAGCGTCTCTTTGCGGAACCCGTAAATGACTTCGCGCTGCTTGTTCATCACGTCGTCATATTCCAGCGTGCGTTTACGGATGGCGAAATGGTGCTGTTCCACCCGGCGCTGCGCGGTTTCGATCGATTTGGTCAGCCACGGATGCTGCAGGTCTTCGCCTTCCTCCATGCCGAACCGTTCCATGATCTTGACGATGCGGTCGGAACCGAACAGACGCATGAGATTGTCTTCCAGCGAAACATAGAACCGGGAGGCGCCGGGGTCGCCCTGACGTGCGGAACGTCCGCGGAGCTGGCGGTCGATCCGGCGGGAATCGTGCCGCGAACTGCCGATCACGTAAAGACCGCCGAGTTCGGCCACGCCTTCGCCGAGCTTGATATCGGTGCCGCGTCCGGCCATGTTGGTGGCCACGGTTACGGCGGATTTCTGTCCGGCCATCGCCACGATTTCCGATTCGCGGGCGTGGTTCTTGGCATTCAGCACGTTGTGCGGAATCTTGCGCAGTTTCAGCATCCGGCTGACGATTTCCGAATCTTCCACGGAGATCGTTCCGAGCAAGACCGGCTGCCCCCGTTTGTAGGCATCTTCCGTCTCTTTGACCACGGCATTGAATTTCTCGCGTTTGGTTTTGTAAACGCAGTCGTTGAAATCGACGCGCCGGCAGGGCTTGTTGGTCGGAATGACCACCACATCCAGTTTATAGATCTGATGGAACTCGGTGGCTTCCGTTTCCGCGGTACCGGTCATGCCCGCGAGCTTGTCGTAAAGCCGGAAATAGTTCTGGATCGTGATCGACGCCATGGTCTGGGTCTCTTTTTCGATCTCGACGTTTTCCTTGGCTTCGAGTGCCTGATGGAGACCGTCGCTGAACCGGCGGCCCGGCAGAATACGGCCGGTATGTTCGTCCACGATCAGCACTTTGTTGTCCGCGACCACGTAATGCACGTCTTTTTCGAACAGACAGTAGGCGCGCAGCAGCTGGGAAAGATTCTGCAGACGTTCGCTCTTTTCGGCGAACTGAGCCTGAAATTCGGTTTTCTTTTCGATCTTCTGCTTTTCGGTAAGCGAGGGGTCGTTTTCGATATTGTGGATCGATTCGAGCAGATCGGGAAGCACAAAGGCATCGGGATCGTCCGGAGAGATGGCCAGACGGCCTTTTTCCGTCAGATCGGCTTCGTGCTGCCGTTCATCCATGGAGAAGAACAGGTCGGCCTGGACTTCCTGGAGCAGACCGCGGTTCTGGTCGCTGCGGACGAACAGTTCCATTTTTTCGACGCGTTTGAGCACCTCGGCCGATTCCAGAATATGAGCCAGCTGTTTATGCTGCGGCATGCCGAATTTTACCTGGAGCAGCTTGGTTATTGCCTTGTCGATTTCATCTTCCGAGGCGTCTTCCTTGCTGAGGATCTCGCGGGCTTCCTGGATCAGACGTCCGCACAGCAGATTCTGCCGCTTGTAAAGATCGGCAATGCCCGGCTTGAGCGCTTCGAACTGGTTGGTGGTGACTGCCACGGGTCCGGAAATGATCAGCGGGGTCCGGGCTTCGTCGATCAGAATGGAGTCGACTTCGTCGATGATCGCGTAGAAATGGTCGCGCTGGACCAGCTGTTCCCGGCTGGTGGCCATGCCCATGTCGCGCAGATAATCGAACCCGAATTCGCTGTTGGTGCCGTACGTGATATCGCAGTTGTACTGGGCCCGGCGTTCCTCCGAATCCATGTCGTTCTGGATGCAGCCGACGGTCAGACCGAGGTAGCGGAACACGGTGCCCATCCACTGGGAGTCGCGCAGCGCCAGATAATCGTTGACCGTGACCAGCTGACAGTTTCTGCCGGTGAGCGCGTTCAGATACAGCGGGAAGGTGGCGACGAGGGTTTTGCCTTCGCCCGTGGCCATTTCGGCGATCTTGCCCTGATGCAGCACGATACCGCCGATAATCTGCACATCGAACGGGATCATATCCCAGACCATATTATGGCCGCAGACTTCGATCGTGGTGCCGCAGAGCCGGCGGCAGGCGTTCTTGACCGCGGCAAACGCTTCGCACATGATATCATCGGTCGTGGCGCCGTTCCGGATCCGTTCCTGAAATTCAGCGGTTTTGGCTTTCAGCTGTTCTTCCGTCAGCTTCTGGTATTCCGCCTCGATTTCATTGATGCGTCTGACTTTCGGCATCAGCCGTTTGATGTCACGGCTGGATTTGCTGCCGAAAATCGCTTTTAATATTCTGGTGAGCATGAAAACATACCCCCTTTCCAATTTTCAGATCAAAACAGGAGCTCAGGATTTGGCGCCGGAGCCGGGCCGGGTCAGGGGCTTTCCTTCCTTGCAGAGCGGACACTCTGCCGGATCGAAAGTCGGCAGATCCAGTTTGATCAGGCTGAACAGCGGAATGCCGAAATCGACCTTGCCGCCGCTGCGGTCGGTCACGATCCCGACTCCCACCGGGATGCCGCCCAGGGAACGGACCAGGTCGATCGTCTGCTGCACCCGGCCGCCTTTGGTCACCACGTCTTCCGCCACGATGATCTTTTCGCCGGGACGGATCGTGAAGCCGCGCTTGAGCACCAGCTGATCATTTTCCTTGTCGGCGAAGATCGCCTGGATGCCGAGGGCGCGGGCCAGTTCCTGCCCCACCAGAATGCCGCCGACCGCGGGCGAGATGACCGTTTCCGCGCCCAGGTCTTTCATGCGTTCCGCCAGCGTGCGGCAGAGTTTTTCCGCCACATCGGGATAACGGAAGAGCAGCGCGCACTGGAAAAATTTATTGCTGTGCATGCCGCTGCGCAAAACGAAATGTCCATCCAGCAGCGCTCCGGCATCCTGAAAACTTTTGATGATCTCCTGATCTGTCATTTTTGATATCCTTTCTCCAACAGGTTGAAATTAACGGAACGTATCGGCGGAAGACGGTTCGATCCAGAGATGGAAATCGACTTTCCGGTCGCCGAGATTCAAAGTGATCATGGTGTTCATTCGGGTGAGCAGCAGCGCATACGGCACCTTGACTTCGCCCGCCGGCACGGCCACCGCCACATTGCAGTCCCCCAGGATCGGTTCCGCATCGCGCACCGCCAGGATCAGATTATGCAGCTTGCGGAATTTCTCCTTGAGCTCGTCGTCGAACTGATACGGACGATGGCACTTCGGGCACATCGTCTGGAAGTCCGACTGTTCCAGTTCCATCAGGTTGAATTTCACCACGCCGCCGCAATCGGGACAGACAAAGTCCAGCAGCGCACCGCTGGTATTCATTTTCTTTTCTTCTGCCATTTTATTCTTTCCCTTATGTGAATTAATGAAATATCTTCAAAAACAGTAATATAACCCGTCATTGCCGAATATGAAAGTGCTCTTTTAAAAAAATATAACATTTCAGGAATGAATTTTTATCGTTTGGGTTCCCGGAAGCACTTCCATCGGGGTCCCTTCGAGCTTCAGCAGACGGATTTTGATGTCCGGTCCGCCCCCGTAACCGCCCAGAGCGCCATGCGCGGCGATCACCCGGTGACACGGGATCAGGATCGGGATCGGATTGCGGTGGTTGGCCTGTCCGACGGCCCGGGAACCTTTCGGCAGTCCGATCCGGCGGGCGATTTCGCCGTAGGAAGCGGTACGGCCATACGGAATGCGGCAGAGTTCCTGCCAGACCCTCTGCTGGAACGGAGTCCCCGCCGGAGCCAGCGGCAGATCGAAATCCTGCCGGGTGCCGCGGAAATATTCCTGCAGTTCTTTTTCCGCCCGGCAAAGCAATGGAGTGCGGCGTTCGGGAACAGTTTCTTCCGGAGTTTCCCCGGGCAGGCGGAGTTCTTCCACTGCCGTCTCATCGGCGACCACAGTCAGCTTGCCCAGCGGTGTTTCCACCGTCAGACGGGACCTCATTTTTGCTCCTTGACCGGTTCCGTGCTGAATTGCGGTTTCGCACTTTCGATCACTTTCGGTTTGATCGGCTGTCCGGCTTCCGCCGCCTGGAGCTGGCGGATGAATTCTGCCAGATCCTCGCTCCGCAATTCGGAATCCGGTTTCTGCTGATTCAGGAACGCAAGATTTTTCTGATAGGCCGCGCGGGCGGCGCTGTCCCCTTTGCGGGCATGTTCCTGCAGCAGCATCAGAGCGGAGATCCGGACATGATCCGTATCGGGCATCGGCCCGGTCATGGGCACCCGGATGCAGGCGGTCGTGATCAGCTTGTTCAGATTGGCGATCACTTTGGCCTTCAGCGGAAAAGCGGCCAGTGCGCGGCAGGCGATGGCGCGGCAGTTCGCGCCGTCGTCGGTGAAGCGGCCGGTCATCCGTTCGAATTCCGGCACAAAGCTCCGGTCGGAGATCTGATACATGGACATGAATGCCGCTTCGGCGACCTTGATCGCGCGGTCGCGGCAGAGTTTGGCGAGCGTCGGAAAAGTCTCCGGCAGTTTCAGCTGTCCCATGGATACCGCGACGGCGGTCCGGATCTTTTCATTTTTCGAACCGCTCAGTCCGATCAGGGTCTGGCCGGATTTCCGGCAGTTCAGAATGCCCAGCGCGGCGGCGGCTTCCTCCAGAAACAGCGGATCTTCCGATTCTTTGATCCAGCGCAGTATGGTTTCTTCCTGCTTCTGATCACGGGTCCCGACCAGAAATGCCAGCGCCTGGCGCCGGGCAGACGGCGCCGCATCGCCGGTTTTCACTACCCGTTCATGGATGGATTGCGCCGGTTTCAGCCGGATCAAAGCGTCGGCAGCGGCGCGCCGGACTGCGATTTCGGCATCCGCCAGAGGTTTGATCAGCAGTTCCGCGGCTGCTTCCGTCCCGGCAGTGCCGAGCGACTGCGCGGCGGCGGCCCGGACTGCGGGCGAGGGATCCGAGAGCAGTTTTTCCAGAATAGCGGTTCGGGCGGGATCGGGTTTTTCGATCCGCGCCGCCGCCAGACGGACCGCAGGATGTTGGTCAAGAGATGCATCATTCAGCAGTTTCGAACCGGATTTCGGATTGGCGGCCAGACCGCGGGCAGCGTGCATGCGGATGAGCGGGCTGGGATCCTGCAAAGCTTTCTGCAGCAGTGCGGATCCGTCGGCAGTGTCCTGTCCGGCCAGCAGTTCCAGAGCCAGACCCCGGAGACCGATATTGCCGGCAGGCGTTTTTTCATACAAATCGGTGAGCTGTGATGAGGAAATATTCCCCGCCAGCGGACGCAGAGCTTCGAGCAGACGGTTCAGCACCGGAATGGAAGTCTCCTGCCCGAAGGCTTCCAGCACCGGAGTCGGATCGGGCTGCTGACGGTTGCCCAGATACAGCAGCGCGGCGGCCGAACGGGCGGCCGGCGAGGCGGCTTTGAAATAGCGGAGCAGCACGGTTTCGTCCATGCGGGCCCCATAGCCTTTCCGCTGCAGACGGAGCAGCGATTCCAGAATATTATCCTGCACGAAACTGTCTTTTTCGGTATTGAGCAGACGAAGCAGCAGGAGGAACGCGGCGGGATTGTTCGTTTCGGAAAATTCGATCGCCATGCGGGAACGCTGGATGGGCGACCGGAGCTGCCGATACAAGCGGACCTGTGCCTGAAGCTGTTGTTCCGGTGCAAATACCGGTGCCGAAGGAATTTTCATCGCTTCGTCCGTCAGCGGTCCGGCCTTCCAGAGATCCGGTGCCGAAGGGAAGCAGAGGGCGGCCGCCAGCAGTAAACTCAGATTCATGATAGCCTTTCTGTCTAAAAGTTAAGATTGTCTCCGGAAGAGGCGGAAGACCCGCCAGGTAGCCGCAGTCAGGAACACCACGTTCAGAATCAGCAGCACAACAATATTATGAAGCCAGAGCGAAGGATAATTGGCAAACGCACCGCTGGTGATCTGCATGGCAGCCGCGATCGGATTGAACGACAGCAGGAAAAACGACATGCTGTGCGAGAATTTTTCCGCCAGCGGGACCGGGGTCAGCGAGACCAGACAGATCAGTCCGGTGATGGCATAGGCGCCGACCGTAGCCTGCGGGGTCGATCTGGCAAATGCGGAACAAACCAGTCCGGCCGAGAGGAACGTGGTCGTGGAGATCAGCAGG
>JAZUCR010000559.1:0-2819 GCA_045639225.1 Victivallales bacterium | reverse complement strand
GCAAAGCCGAACCCGGGCAAATTTTTTATAGACGGCGAAGCCGTACAGATTTTTTTCTGGGACAAGGAGAATTCTGCCGTTCAAACCGGAACTGCACCGGAATCTCGGGCAGCATACTGCGATATCTACCAGGGATTTCTGGAATGAAGGAAAAAGAAAACCACCGTTTTCGAATTGAAAACGGTGGTTTTATGGTTGCGGAGGCAGGACTTGAACCTACGACCTTCGGGTTATGAGCCCGACGAGCTACCGACTGCTCCACTCCGCGATATTGTACTTCCGGTTGGAAGCTACTATAGAATAGCACAAAAGTGTCCTTGCGTCAAGGGCATGCTGCGAAAATTTCGCGACTTTTTCACGACAGATTTCAACATGTTGTATAAGTTCCTGTCGATTTCATCAAAATCGACCGCAGCGAACACAAATTCCATAAAAGGAAATTCGCTCCGCGGAAAACATTGTTTTTCGCGGAGCGCGATTTTAAAATTTTTTCGGCCCCCTCTGCCGGATTTCAACAAATTGACACCGGTTTTACGAAAATTTACGCTCTCGTCCCAGCAAATGCGCGCGATTCCGCCGCTGTTCCCGGTTTTGACACGGTGTAATTACATTTTGTAATCAATCGGACAGTCCGGTCCGGAGTTGCAGTTTTCGTTTTTTATCCGCAGAAATTCCGACGGTTTCCATGCGGACTTTCCCAGGTTTTGTCGCATATTTTTTTCCGTTTTGATTACGATTTGTTATTTTTAAGCGCATCTTCGGCGGGTTTGGGCCGCTGCCGCGCAGAGGCATCGCAGAGAAACAGCATACGTTTCTGCCGCGATTTTCCGTGCAGGCTTCAAAATAATGGAAAAAAAATAGATTTTTCCCGCATTTTCATAAAATTGGAGGTTCCCTTTTCCCCTGTAAAATGGTATGATATCTTTAACTGTACCATTGTACAAAATCCATTCGGAGGCAAAATATATGAAGATTTATTCCAATGTGAAAGAGCTGATCGGCAATACCCCGCTGGTCCGCATGGATCATTTCGCACACGGCTACGACTTTGAAGGCCGTCTCTACGGCAAGCTGGATTACAAGAATCCCGGCGGCACCAACGAAGCCCGCGCCATCATCAACATGGTTCAGGCTGCAAAGGCCAACGGCACTCTGTTCGGCCACGGCATTCTGGTCCAGATCAGTGACGGTACTTCCGGTATCGGCCTCGGCATCGCCGGCGCTATGCTCGGTTACCGCGCACATGTTGTCATGCTGGACAACGTTCCCGTAGAACGCCAGAAGATGGTTCGCGCATACGGCGCAAGAGTCATCCTTGTTCCCGCTGAAGAAGGCATGGAAGGCGCAAAGCGCAAGGCAGAAGAACTCAGCCAGCGCCATGACGGCAGCATCATTCTGGATCCCTATTCCGATCCCGCAAACGTAGAAGCACATTACAACACCACCGGTCCCGAACTCTGGGAAGACGCTGACGGCGACATCAGCATTTTCGTCTGCCCCGTTAACACCGGCGGTACCCTCACCGGCGTAGCTCGCTACCTGAAGGAAAAGAACCCCGACATCAAGATCGTTGCTGTCGAACCCAAGCGTTCCGCTGTTCTTTCCGGCGGCAAGCCCGGTCCTCACAAGATCCCCGGCATCGGCTGCGGTTTCATTCCCGAAATCCTCGACACCAGCCTCATTGACGAAGTCATGGCTGTCACCGATGACGAAGTAAAGCTGTTCATGCGCGAAGGCGCAAAGAGCGAATCCATGATCGTTGGTCCCGCCGGCGCTGCTGCACTGTGTGCTGCTGCAAAGCTCTGCGGCCGTGAAACCGCACTGCGCGCAGGCAACGATGAAAAGTCCATCGTTGTTTACCTGCCCGATGCCGGTGAACGCTTCATGAGCATGCGCGACTAAATTTCCCCGCATTATAAAAGCTCCCTCTGTGAGGGAGCTTTCAATAAAAAAACAGTATATTGTTTTCGGAAGGCGGCATGATTAAATCATGCCGCTTTTCCATTTGTAATGTCATAGCGTACATTCATGGGACGTATGCCGATGTGCTTGTGGTTGATGTCTGCATCCTGCGCTCGATGTATGAACATATATGGCGTTGATCATACCGTTCAGAATAGCAGGGGTCAGCTTCGCCGGATACAGATATTTCTTTGCCTGTTGAATCGTTTTATCAATATTCCGAGACGGTATCTTCTTCAGAAAGAAGGACTTCCATTATGCCGTTTAGTTTATCCTCGGCGCTGAAACCATGCTTGTCTAAAAAGAGGAGGAACCGATTGATAACCGGAAGAATGTCACCCTTTTCTCCAAACTCAATGTCTGTCGGCACATAGCGCTTAATAAATTCTTCGAACAACGCAATATCATCCTTGCGCCCTACCAGCTCATCCAAGGTGACTTTATAAAAATCTGCAAGAAAAATCAGTTTTTCAATCGTAGGGACACTTCCGCCATTTTCCCATTTTGCAATAGCCTGTCTGGAAACCTGGCATCGTTCCGCCAACTCTTCTTGGGACAAGCCCATTCTTTTTCTGTGTATCTGTAAATTGTCCGCTAAATTCATACCGTTACCTCCCATATTCGATACCAATATTGTACCGCGAGGATTGATGTGCTTCTACCAACCGCTCCTTGCATTTATGCAACCATTAGTTGCGATTGCTTTGCTGCGGCTCTGCGTTGAGCGTCTGTCACGGTATTGTCCTCCATTCGCAGATTTCGTCTTTTTATCATCATAACACAGATAAGAAGAATGGCAATAGTATGAAGATTTGTATTCCAACTTCTGTAACAGCACAAAGAAAAACCCCCGCTTT
>JAZUCR010000558.1:0-10369 GCA_045639225.1 Victivallales bacterium | reverse complement strand
CGCCGACCACCAGCAGATCAACTTCATGCAGTAACGTTTTCATGATGAAACAGCCTCTGTGATATCGTCCGGTTTCTAACCTCGCGGAAGTTTTTCAGCGGCACTCCAGAATGCGTGTTTCGCCCGGAGCCAGTTTTACTGCAACGGTATGATCGCTGCGCACAGGAAGTTCTTCACCGGTCGTCATGTCATACAGTTTTTTCCCTGATGCGGGACAGAGGATGTTTTCATTGCCTTCAACACCGTGGAGGACCATGAGGTCATCACGTCGATGCAGGAACATGTCGCCTGGCGTCCGGTTGAAAACATGGATTTTGGCAGCGGCGGCGAACCTCGACAGGAATTGTGCGGTGAACGGCGAGGGCAGTGTGATATAGATGCTGGTGTAGCCCGGGAATTTTTTCATTGCCCCGGAAACGCCGCTTCCGTCCGCGTAAGTGCAAAGAGCTGTTGCCTTGGGATCGTTGATGCGGAATCGCACCATGCCCAGCGCATTGTCCAATCCCGCAGTCTTCCCCGCCAGCCCGGCAGTGAGAGGCGAATCGACGAATACGGATTTCTGAGGACCCGGACCGATTTGCTCCGTCCGTATCCCGGTGATCCGGCTGATATTTTCAGCATCCAGTCCTTTGTCGGTGCTGTATCCCGGCGCATAGACGAACACCAGTATTTTGCCGTTCCTGCGGAGAGAATTCAGATATGCCTCTGTCCGCGGGGAAACATAATAGAGATTCAGGAAACAATAAATCTTGTGATGGGTCAAATTCCGCGAGATCAGGTCGTTGAGGTAAACGAAGTCGTATTTCAGCCCGGAACGCATCATTGCCCGCTGGGTTTTCCGGACGGAATGGAAGTTCGGGCCGTTCCAGCAGTGCAGCTGTTCCGAGGTCGCCAGGAAATTGTCTTCATCGGCGACGAAAGCGATTTCGGCAGGAGAGAACGGCCGGTCGTTTTTCGCCAGTTTGCCGGCGATCTGCCGGACCAGTGCCGCATCTTTCATCAGCTTCGGATCGTCAAACCAGCCCGCAGTCATGTCGTAGAACCAGATGCCGCCGCCCACGCTGAAAAGTCTGCCCGCCTCGCGGAGAATGGCGTTGTGGAAGGCTTCCGGGGTCCAGTAGCGGACCACGTGACTATCCTGCTGCAGCGATTTGTAAACAGTCGTCCAAGTGCGGAAATCCGCCTCGATGATCGGGATCTTGTTGTTCATCCGGAGGGAATCGGGGATCCACGGATAATAACTGGTGAGTCCATTGTTGCGTTCGCCCCAGTATCCGGGCTGTCCGCCCATGAGGTCCATGCCTTTCCCGGGCAGGACTACATGCGTCTGGGCGAAATGCGGCTGGACGAACTGTTCGCCGCCGCGACCCCACCACATGACAGCGATCACTTTCTTGCCCGCGGCTTTTTTCGCCTCGCGGCACATGGTGTCGGCAAATTCTCCCACTGCTTCATTCATGAAAACGGAGACATCCCAATACGCCATATCCTTCGAGCGGTCCCAGAAAAAGGTGTTCAGCGGACGCGGGGTGCGCGGCGGGGCGGCCGTTTCGAACGTGACATCTTTCCGGTTCCACGCCTTTTTCAGCGCCGCCGGGTCGTTATTATACCGTTTACGCAGAAAATCGCGGAACGCTTCGAGTGCGGACGGCGAATACGCCTCGTCGATATACCGGCCGTATTTGACCTGATAATAGAATTGTCCGTCTTCATTTCCGATGATATGAAATCCGACGACCGCCTTGAAATAGGGTTGTTTCCGCATGTGGGCGATTGCCTGCCGGATATATTCCAGAGCCTGTTCCTGATAGGCTTTGCTGTAATAACAGGGCAGGTTTTTACGTCCGTCGCGGCTGGTTTGCTGCGATCCTTTCCGGTTTACTGCTGCTTCGGAAGGAAAATCCTCATGCCAGGTCAAATACGGTGTAACACAGATCCCGATGATGAAATTTCCGTAAGGATTGCGGCGGACGTTCTCCATGATCGTGCGGTCGATATTGGCGAAATTATATTTTTTATTGCCGGCCCAATAGAAATTCCTCCGGAAGATCGGGATGATCTGCAGATCGATCCCGGCTTTCTGGAATGCCGCCGTCTTGTTGCGGGTCGCATCGAATGCATCCCCGAAATAGATGACTGGGATCTCCTTTTTGCCGTTTAAAAGGATGCGAGGAGAGTTGCCGGACAAGATCTCCGCGGTCGCTTCCGGACGGGCGGCGAGAACTGCTTTCACTTCCTCATCCGGCAGCGGCTGGGTATTCTTCTGATAATGCCAGCTCAAATCATGATCGTTCGCCCGGCTGTCCGGCATCCACGGTCCGAGTCCGAAATAGATGCTGCGCCAGCGGATCGAGGCCGGATCGCCCCGGAGATAAACCCCGATCCGGACATGTTTCACGTTGTTCGGGGCCTGAAATTTGACGGTTCGGCGTTCCCATTCGCCCGGCTTGCGGTTGACCAGCTCACCGCTGGCGAGGGGACTGTAAGGACGGAACAGCTCGCGTTTGTCCGGCCAGTTTTTCGCCTGTGTGTCAGTCAGAACGGCAATCGCGCCGGCGTTGCCGAAATGCAGATTCGAAGTGTGGTACAGTCCGGTCAGAATATAGGATTTCCCCGGTTCCACGCTGATCGGTTTGGAAAGCATAGAGACGCTGGAAGCGTTTTTTGAAAGGACCAGTTCCGCTTCCGTGCGGATACCTGTCGGGCTTTTTCCCGGGCCGACGGGGAAGCCGGGAAACAGATTGGGCTCGGTGTAGATCGGAAGAACTTCCCCCGGCATGCTGCAGGAGGTGTCCAGATGATTTGTCCTGGGAGGCATTTTTTCCAATTCCTTTATTTTGGTTTCGAGTATGGTGAAACTGCCGGAAACGATCCGGAGTGCGGCTCTGATCCAGCCGATGTTTTCCGGTTTTTTCGGCAACGTGAGATACCAGATTTCTTCCCGGATTTTGTCCGCGCTGATCTTCCTCGTCCCCTGGGCGAACGGATGCCGCGTCAGGAAACGTTTTCTGTCTGCACTGTAACAACCCAGCGAACCCTGGATCGCACCTTTTCCCGAAAGTCTGACCTGAAGCTGCCAGACTTTCGCCTCGCCGACTTTCCGGAACGGTCCCCACATCAGTGCGCCGTTCTTCTGGCCGCCGGAATCGATCCGGATTTCGGAATCTGTCCGCCTGGCTTGTGCCGGGATCGACCATTTGTCCAGCGGAATGACTTCCGCTGCAGTGCCGACTGCAGTAAGCAGAAACGCAAACAGAAGTGCCTGTTTCTTCATGATGTTCTTCTCCTCGGTTATTTAGTCGGGTCGGATACTGTCGGGTCCCAGTGGAATTGTTTTACCGGGTAAGTGGACACCTGATAAGTCTGCCATGGTTTGAATTCCGAGGTGATATGTCCGTCGATCCAGGTGATGTTTCCTTTTTCCAAATGTCTCGGCGGGATGAACGGGCTGATGTATTTTAATTCTGCCGAGGTCGCGAAGAATCCGCTGCTGAGCCCGCGCCGTTTGTTCATCGCTACCGATGCATAGTTCCCCGGGTTGCACGGTTCGCCGCAGCTGTCGGCAAGCTGGATCTTCTTCGACGGCTGGATCGCCTTGCTCATATTCCGTACCATGCTGTCATCGTCATTTTTGCCGATGAGAAACCGGTTGACCGTGTAGTGGACATAATTAAAATAGGTCAACCCCGAGGCAGTCAGCAGCGAGTCGCGGCTTTTTCCTTTCGCATGAAACACATAATCGGCATACTCATAGGATGCCGCTTCCGGGCAGATGTAAAGTTTCAGCTGGGTGAGATATTTTCCATCGAACATTGGTGCCGGCCACCGGGTAAATCCGCCTGAACTTTTCACCACCGGACCCCAGCCGCTGTTCGAATCCGAATAGTCCGTCAGTGCCAGAAAGAACTGCTTTTCCTGGCTGATGCAGTGGGAATTCCGCGCAATGCATTTGGCATTGTTCAGGGCAGGCAGCAGCATGGCTGCCAGGATCGCTATGATCGCAATCACCACCAGGAGCTCAATAAGTGTGAATACGGAGCGGGATGTTTTTTCGACTTTTTCTTTCCTTCTCATTTAAATTCCTCCTTGCTTTATGGTTTGTTCCGCAAATCCAAAACACTTTCGCGTTCGATCAATTCCGATTTCAACAATATTTTTTTCCGGGACTTACCTGGGTCTTTCATCCGCTCCATCAGCAGACTGACCAGCGATTCGGCGATCTCGTCGGGTGATCCGAAACTCATCGTGGAGAGGGCGGGCACCGTGCTTTTGGAATAGGCAATGTTGTCGTGCCCGATGATGCTGAAATCTTCCGGTATGCGGAATCCGCGGTCATGGATCCGTCGCATCAGTTTCAATGTGCCCGCGTCGTTGTGGATAACCAGCGCGGTGGGCAGATCCTTGCCCTTGTTCTGTTTCAGCAGCTGATCGAAGGAATCTTCGCAGGCCGCCGGGTTGTAATTCACCTGCCAGCGGGCATGAAATTCCAGTCCGCAGCGTGCTGCTTCGGCAATCAGACAGCTGAATTTCTTGTCGCGGCAAAGCCCCAGATAGCCGATTTTCCGATGTCCGTATTCTTTCAGATGCTCGATATACCGGCGGGCGTCCCGCTCGAAATCGGGACAGACACTGTCGAACCGCGGATCGTCGTGGAAGTAACTGACGACCGGGATGTCGATATTGTCCGGCAGGACCGGGGCGGCGACCGTGATCATGCCGGACACATGCCGGGAGAGCAGCAGTTCCAGATTTTCGGGGTCGGGTGCCTGATAACGGTCGATGGCGAAAAAAGGAGTGTAATTCCTTGCCAGCAGACTGCGCTGGATCCCCATGCAGAGTTCGGCGATATACGGGTTTTCCCAAGGCGGCATTACCACGCCGATCATCCGGCTTTTTCCCGTTTTCAAGGCGACTGCGGCATGGTCCGGACGGTAATTGTGTTCGGCGGCGGCTTTCCGGATGGCTTCGCGTTTCTCTTTGGAGACGCAGTTCGGACGGCTGTTGTTGAGGACAGCCGTTACCGCCTGCCGGGAAACCCCGACCATCGCTGCTATGTCTTTGCACCGGATCATCCTTCGATTCCCTCCGTGATTGCTTATGTTGCTCGAGCTACTAAAGGAAATGTAGCACGGATTTTCGATATGTCAAACGGTGAATTGAAATTTTCAAAGAAAAAGATTTGCCGGCAGGTATCCGGTCAGCATCTCCGGAGGCGCACGCTTCCGCAAAAGCGTGGAAACTTGGGCTCAATCGGCAGCTTCCCGTAAGCTCAGTTTCATAGGAGTCGAATTGGGAAAGATGGTCCGTTAGGATCCCGCGAACTTTTATTACGGAGGATACGGAGAATACGGAGTGCCCACCTCCAGTGGCAAAGATCACAGATCGACATCCAGTTCGTCTATTCCTTCCGTGGCCACCCATGGATTACGCGTTGTCCGTATTCTCCGTTCCCTCCGTATTCTCCGTTTCTGTTCGCGAAGAGAACTTTTCACCCACCCAACGCCAGTGACGTTATACGTCGGCAGGGGGTGGGGAACCGTGAACAGATAAAATCGGAACTATCGGAAAAGCGCGTGAGCCGAGACAGAGATGCGGGATCAACGGATCGCGCTTTACGCGTGATGCAGCCTGCCGATTCCGAGACTTTGAACTCGCACTCCCGCGGCGCCGGGATCACTTCTGGTCGGACAGCCGGGCCAGATATGCGGTGAAATCCGGCGGCAGGGGCGCTTCCAAAGCAAGTAACTTGCCGGTTCCGGGATGGGGCAGGGTCAGTTTCCACGCATGAAGCATCTGGCGCGGAGCCGGAAGTTTTCCGGCACCGCCGTACATGGTGTCGCCCGCCAGCGGATGGCCGATATGACTCATGTGCACCCGGATCTGATGGGTTCGTCCGGTGAAGATCCGGACTTCCACCAGACTGGCAGGAACGCCTTCGATGAAACCTTCCCGGACGACGGTGTAGGCGGAATGGGCTTCCTTGCCGTCTTTTTTGACTACGGCACGGCGTTTGCGGTCCACCGGATGACGGCCGATCAGGGTGCGGATCTCGCCGCGTCTCAGCTGGAAATGTCCATAGACGACCGCCAGATAGGTTTTCGAGGTCTTGCGTTCGGCGAAGGAATCGGCCAGCTTGGCCAGCGCCTGCGGGGTTTTGGCCACCACCAGACAGCCGGAAGTATCTTTGTCGAGCCGGTGCACGATGCCGGGCCGGAGCGGATCCATTTCGCCGAATTCCGGGGATTCCCGGCCGAGCAGGGCGTTGACCACTGTTCCGGTCCAGTTGCCTGCCGCGGGATGCACCACCATACCGGGCGCTTTATTGACCGCCAGCAGGGAATCGTCTTCATAAAGCACCTGGAGCGGGATGTCTTCCGGTTCGGCTTCCTGCGGCGGCAGTTCATCGGGAACGTTTTCGAGTTCGATCGTATCGCCTGCGGCGACGGCGGTTTTCGCCCGGGTGCATACCGCCCCGTTCACTTTCACATGGTTTTCGACGATCAGCGTCTGGATCCGGCTGCGGGAACGGTCGGGACAGAAGCGGACCAGACAGAGGTCCAGCCGGAAGCCGTCATATTGTTCCGGGACCGTGAAGGACAGGATCTCATTTACCGGGTTCGGAGTTGACATCTTCTCCATGCTTTCTGAAATAGAGATAACAGAAAATCCCGGCGGGGATCATGATGAAAAGGCCGATGAGCTGGGCGCGGGTGAGGCCGATGATCCGGTCGGTGTGGTCGCCGCGGAAAAATTCCAGCACGAACCGCATGATTCCGTAACAGATAAAGTAAGCCGAAGCAATGGTGCCGGACCGGCGGACTTTCCGGAACAGCAGGAGCAGGGCTGCGCCGAGCAGGAAATTGCCGGCGCATTCGAACAGCTGGACCGGCAGCAGCTGCAGGGACGAGGCCGCGGCTTTACCGGAGAGTTTGAGATTCAGAATGACCGATCCCATGTCCGGATACCGGGCGGCGGGTGCTGTTCCCGGCGGATAGATCACTCCGAAACCTTTGCAGGGAATTCCGAAACAGCAGCCCTGGATGAAGCAGCCGATGCGTCCGAAGGCATGTCCGATCGCCATCGCCGGCGCGCAGATGTCCAGAATGCGGGACATGCAGAGCTTATGTTTGCGCACATAGCAGAAGATCACCAGCGCGGCCAGAATGAAACCGCCGTAGAAGACCAGTCCGCCCTGATCGATGCGGATGACTTTCCAGAAATTGCCGCGGAACTGGTCGAAGAACTGGATCACATAAGCGATCCGGGCGCCGACAATGCCGCAGACCACGATGATGATGCTCAGATCGATCACCTGGTCGGAGGTCATGCGGGCATAATCGCGCTTATATTCCAAAGCAACGAGCGACGAGAGGAAACCCAGTGCGACCATGATCCCATACCAATGGACCGGAAAACCGAAGAGATGAAATGCTATTCCGTGCATGATTTGACAAAACCATCCATATTTTTTCAAGTTTTTTCTGGAAAAATCCGAAAATCAGTGTAATGTATCATGTCTATTCGATTTTACAATTGAAAAAGTCATCGAAGGAGTTTTTTTATGACTGAATTTATTGCTTCGCACCTGGATCTGGCCATGCAGCATGCCCCGGTATGGGGTTTCATCCTGATTTTCATATTCATGACGGTGGAAAGTTCCTTTATTCCGTTTCCCAGCGAAGTGGTGATGATTCCGGCCGGATTTCTGGCCTACCGCGGTCTGCTCTCCACGCATATCCCCTGGCTCGATCTGGTGCTTTCCATCGTGATCGGTCTGGCCGGTGCCATGGCCGGCGCTTATATCAATTACGGACTTTCGGTCTGGCTCGGACGGCCCTTCCTTCACAAATACGGCAAGTATTTCTTCCTGAAGGAACAGCATCTGGACCGCGCAGAGGAGATTTTCCGGAAATACGGCGATCTGGCCACGTTCGTATGCCGTCTGCTCCCGGCGATCCGGCAGCTGATCTCGATTCCGGCGGGACTGTCCCGGATGAATCTGGCACGCTTTTCATTCTTCACTGCGCTCGGAGCGGGGATCTGGACCGCGATCCTGGCACTGATCGGCTGGTATTTCGGCCATCTGGCGGGCAATATGACCGCGCTGGAAATGGTCAACCGCGGCAAGGAACTGCTGAACAAGCATTACGGCTGGATCATCCTGTTCCTGGTCGTGTTTACTGTCGGATATCTGGTGGTGCAGCATCTGGTCATGCGGTCCGGCAAAAAAGACGCCGCGGAATGAGAGGTTTCCATGTTCGGAAAATTCTTCCAGCGGCGCAAGTTCAGAAAACAGCTGAAGGACCTGATCAACGGGGTGACCTACCGTCTGGACTGCGATGATGATATTCTGGACGACAAGACCCGGACCGCCCTGCAGGATCTGCGTTCCGAACTGAAGAAATATGCCGCCCGCGGCAGTCTGTCCGATCAGGGTGCGGTCGCCGTCTGTGAAGAAAAACTCGAACCGCTGATGCCGAAAAACGATTTGCGGCGGAAGATCCGGAATTTCCTGGATGTGCTGGTGGTCGCCTGCACGGTCGCCGGCGGCATCCGCGCGTTGTATATCCAGCCGTTCCGCATCCCGACCAGCAGCATGCAGCCGACGCTGTTCGGCATCCATTATATCGACCGCAAAGTTTCCGGTCCGTTCATGGGGCGTTTTACCCGGGCGATGATGCCGGTCCAGGCGTCCAAAGCGCAGGTCAAGGTGCTCGCCGACGGCGCGATTTCCACGCAATACCGCATGCGCAGCAGCAATATCATCTCCACCGTTTCCGATTTCAAGATCGGAGAGAATGTCTATACGGTCCCTGGCGATTATCTGGCGCAGGTGCTCCGTTATCTCCCGCAGCCGCAGCCGTTTTATCATGCCGGCGACACTTTCTGCGACGGCTGGCTGTCCACCGGCGACCATGTGTTCGTCGAACGGTTCAGCCTCTTTTTCCGTCCGTTCAAACGGGGCGATGTGATCGTGTTCAATACGGAGAACATCTCCTCGCCGACCCAGCCGCTGGGCGGGTTTTATTACATCAAACGGCTGGTCGGTCTGCCCGGCGACACCCTGCAGATCTCCGACAATATCCTGATGATCCGGCCCAAAGGGGAAAAGGAATTCCGTCCGGCGTGGGAGTTTTCCGATGCCTTCAAAAAAGTCTATTCGCTCAAGGGCGGTTATCAGGGGCATAAGGCCGACGGCCTGCTTTCGCTCGGCGGCGAACTGACCGTGCCCGAGGGACATTTCTTCGCCCTGGGCGACAACACCAATTTCAGTCTGGACGGCCGCAACTGGGGCTTCATTCCCCGGCGCAATATGGTCGGTCTGGCGGTGATGATTTTCTGGCCGGTTTCCCGCCGCTGGGGGATCGTGGATACCAAACCGCCGCTGGAGACGCCGACCGTCATGCCTGCCGAGCCGTTCTTCCAGCCGTCCGCCATGTGTATGCAGTAAATCCTGAAACAAGGAGTTCACCGATGCTAAAGTCCATTCCCGACGGCAGAATGTATAACTTCTTCATCGACGACAATGTGTTCTTTTTCGATGACATCCACCGGCACCGGTTCAGTTCGATCTTCGACAGTTTCTATCTGGCAGGTCTGAAGCAGGCACATCAGCGTTTCGGGACCCGGTTCACGCTCAATACGTTTTATCACAACTGGCACCATCCCGAATTCGATCTCTCGCAGTTTCCGGACCGTTACCGGGCGGAATTCGAAGCGAATTCGAATTGGCTGCGGTTCGCTTTCCACGGTCACAGCGAATTCCCGGAACGTCCTTATTCCGAAGCATATCCGGAAAAGATCGCGGAACATTACGAACAGTGGCATCAGGCGATCTGCCGTATTGCCGGCGAAAAAACCGCGGCGGCTCCGGTGATTTTCCATTACTTCGATGCAACCCCCGACGCCCGCCGGTTCATGCGCGGACAGGGCATGAAATTCTTTGCGGTCCGCAAGGCCGATAACATCGTGTTCAACGAGGAGTTCGACCAGTATGAGGTCCTGGTCGATATCATTCTGAACCTGCTCGGCGCGGATATCGCGGGCATCCGGGCGAAACTCGAAGGGAAGATCGCCGCCGGACAGCAGAAGATCCTGATCGGCTCCCACGAACAATATGCCTACCGGAAATACGTGAATCATATTCCGGAATATTTCGACGGCTTGTTTGCCGCCTGCGAAACGATGAAAAAACATGGTTATGAACCGGTTTATTTCAATGAACTGGTCTGAATGAATTGTGCGAAAGGAGCGAAAAAAACTTGACAGACAGGAAATAATCTTCCATCGGCGAGAGAAATAAGTCATGGGATTAGAAATAGCGTGAAAAACGCGAAAAAAAGACAATAGAAGTGCAAGCCCTTCTTAA
>JAZUCR010000557.1:0-3069 GCA_045639225.1 Victivallales bacterium | reverse complement strand
GTGAACAATGCGCATGACAATTATCAGGAGCCGTCCGAGGAATATGACGACGCCCCCCGTCAGTATCAGCAGCGGGTTCCGGATCCGGTCCGGAAACGGGGGAGGATCGTGCAGCTGAAAGGCGGTTACGGGTTCATTTCGACCGATGTGCCGCAGAAAAACCTGTTTTTCTATACGGAACAGCTGCGGAACTGTGAATTCAACGAGCTGATGATCGGAGATCTGATGGAGTATGAGCCGGGTTTCAACGACCGCGGCGAATGCTGTAAAAACATCGACCTGATCGCTCATCCGGAACGGAATGTCTGATCATGATCCGCCGCGACTCGATCATACTTCAGACAGGGCACGCAACCGCCCGGATCGGTTCGGAACTGCTGACCTTCATCCGTTTCATGGGCGAAATGACCGGTACGATTTTCAACGTGCTGCGTCACCCGGGCAAGATCCGCCGGAAAGAAACGCTGTATTATATGAACGTGTGCGGTGCCGACGGACTGCCGATCACCATTCTGCTCTGTTTTCTGGCGGGAATGATCATCGGCTACCAGGCTGCAGTCCAGATGCGCAAATACGGGGCGGAAGGTTTTCTCCCAGGTCTGGTCGGCTGCACGGTGGTGCGCGAACTGGCGCCGCTGATGGTAGCGGTGATCGCAACCGGCCGGGCGGGATCCGCCTTCGCCGCGGAAATCGGGACGATGAAGGTGTCGGAAGAAATAGATGCGCTGCGGACCATGGGATTCGATCCGATCCGTTTTCTGGTCATCCCGAAGATCATTGCGATGATCTGCATGATCCCGCTGCTGACGATTTTCGGCGACATTGCGGGGATCCTGGGCGGGTTCATGGTGGGAGTCGGCCAGCTGGATATGCCGCTGGACAGCTATTATCAGACCACGGTGATCTGGGTCAAGCCGAAATACTTTTTCGAGGGGATCTTCAAAAGCGGGATTTTTGCTTATATCATTACCGTAATATCCTGCTGGCGCGGGTTCCAGACCGGCAATGATGCGATCGCAGTGGGCCGTGCCACGACCAGTACCGTGGTCATCAGCATTTTGTTCATCGTTATCGCCGATGCCATTCTGGCGCATTTCTTCAATACCATCTTTTTCGCGGGGTGATCATGACGGCAGACCAAGGCAAACATCCTGCAATCGACGTACGGCATTTATCTGCCGGATACGGACGGAAAACCATTCTCCATGATATTTCCTTCACCGTGCCGCAAGGGCAGATCGTAACCGTACTCGGAGGTTCCGGCTGCGGCAAAAGCACGCTGCTCAAACACCTCATCGGACTTTATCAGCCGAAATCGGGAGATATTCTGATCCAGGGCCGCAGCATTGTCAATGCGTCGGACGAAGAACGGCGTTCGATCATGCACTCATTCGGGGTGGCCTATCAGGGCGGGGCACTGTTCCGTTCCATGACCCTGGCGGAAAATATCGCGCTGCCGCTGGAGGAGTATACCGACCTGACTCCCGCGCAGATCGCGGTCCGGGTCGAGGAAAAGCTGTGCATGGTCAATCTCCGCGGCTGCGGGGCAATGATGCCTGGCGATCTTTCCGGCGGCATGGTGAAACGCGCCGCGTTCGCCCGCGCCATGGCTCTCGATCCGGCCATTCTGTTCTTCGACGAACCATCGGCCGGTCTCGATCCGCTCAGTTCGGCCAGTCTCGACCAGCTGATCCTCAACATCCGCGAGCGGACCGGTGCGACCATTCTGGCCGTCACCCATGAACTTGAAAGCATCTTCACCATCGCGGACCGGGCGATCATGCTCTCCGCGGCGACCCGCAGCATCATCGCGGACGGTCCGCCGACGGAACTGCGGGATCATTCGCCGGACCGGCAGGTGAGAAACTTCTTAAAACGCGGACGGGAACCCGAACCGCATCAAACCAATGAGGTCTGAATATCATGCAGGAAACCAATAAATTCAAACTCGGTCTTTTCGTGATCGGTTCCATTGTGGTTCTGATCGTTGCCATTTTCTCCATGGGAATGTTCGACCACTTGAAACCCAAAGCATATATTGCGACTTTTGTGGAAGAATCCGTTCAGGGTCTTACAACCGGGTCGTTCGTCAAATACAAAGGCGTCCCGATCGGCAAGGTCAGCGACATCACCATCATGGTGGACAACAACGAGATCCGGATCAATATGGAGATCGATCTGTCCAAGATCCAGCAGCGGACCGGGAATAAAGCGGGGGACACGGCCGGGAAAAAAGCCGCCAACCAGGCCGGAAACAAAGCCGGAATCAACGTCTGGAAGGCGATCTCCAGATCCCACGCGCTGGAACGCGGGCAGTTTTATGATTTTCTCCAGAAATCATCCCGAGAAGGGCTGGCCTGCCGCATTGAACCGGACGGCATCACCGGAGCAAAATACGTTGAAATCAATTTCTTCACCGATGAAAAAGCACCGCGGTCCAGCCGGCAGGCGTTTTTTGATAAGCAGGGCGCCTTCATCATGCCGTCAACACCGTCTATGATGGCCAATCTCCGGACCAATATTTTCGAGATCCTCACCTCGGTCGCCTCCGTGGATTTCAAAGGAATCTCCAAACAGACTCACGAACTGCTCGTGCGGGCAAATCAGACGCTCGACCGGGCGAAACTCGACCAGCTCTCGGTCAATGCCGACCAGGTCATCCGCAAAATCGACCTGACGGTCACCAATCTGAACCAGGTTCTGGACCAGAAGCAGATGCGTAACGCCATCCAGGAGATGGAAGAATCCCTGAAAGCGATCCGGAAACTCGCCGTCAAGATCGAACAGTCGGTCGAACGCGCCAATCTTTCAGAAACGGCCGGCGATATCCGTCTGCTTACCAAATCGCTGCAGGACAGCAGCGAGACGCTCCAGACCTCGCTCCGGAAAGCCAATGAAACCATGGATTCCATTACCGATCTGGTCCGCTATGTGAATGACAATCCTGCGTCTCTGCTGCACGGACGCGGCGTCGCACCGAAAGAAGATTGAGAGGGAACGGTCTTATTTTCCGGGAACGGGGACTTTGATGATCTCGATCCCCGCTTTTTTCAGCTTGGCTTCATCGGC
>JAZUCR010000556.1:0-5104 GCA_045639225.1 Victivallales bacterium | reverse complement strand
CCCTTGCAGCGGGCACACCGTGTTGCGGTGTAGCTTACCGACAGATTGCCGCCCATGATCGTGCCGCATTGATTGCCCGGTTCCGGGGTCGGCTGGATGCAGAAACATGCCCGGCCGCGTTCCGCCAGCAGTCTGCGTGCTTGTTGTGCGTTGGTTTCCTTTTCCATAGATACCTCCAATGTTTCGATGCCGGCGTCATTGCCGGACATTCCGCAGAAGGTATCAGCAGATTCCATGCCAAATATTGTTTGATTGGTTCTTTGAGCAGGAAACTGCTGTCGGAGGATGAAAAACGGGAAACCGGATCATTCAAAATTTGACTGCCGTTGATAAAAAAATGCCTGCGTCACAAGATCGGTCTTATTGCCGGTCATGACGCAGGGAAAATCTGTGATTGCGAATCGGTATTTTTCAGATCCGGACGGTTTTCATAGCCGTTTCATTCTGGATGAGTTTTTCCAGTTCGGGATCGGAGAAGTCCATGGCGATACCGTTTTCGATGACTTGTGCTCCTTCCTCCGGCGGCATGTGGAGCAGAGTTTCCCGTAAAGCGGTGATCAATTTCGCATCATCGGAACCGCCCCCGGAGATTGAAAACACCTTTTCGCCTTTATGACGAATGACGATTTCGCTGTCTTCCATGGACACCAACAAGGGCGTTTTTGTGTCGTTTGGTCTGAAATAGCCCATTTTACCAAATTCTCCTTTTTTGATGCCGGCGTCATTGCCGGACATTCGGCAGGAGATAATAGCAAATTCCATGCCAAGCTCTATTTCAGGCGGATCAGGACACGAAAAAACCTGCCGCATCCAGTTTTTGAACACGACAGGTCAGATTTTGAAAAGATGCAACTATTTATTTGCTTTCAGATAATGCCTTGCAGCACTGCAAATTGGCTGATAGTATCCTTCAAAATTTGGGTGGATGGCAGAAAAGTGCCATGCATCCAAACAGGGTATGATTTTACCCGTAGATTGAAGTTTATATTTCCAAACGTAGCAATTTTCATTGTTGAAGTCACTATCTGCGGCATACTCGACAATGTCTGCAAACTCTTCGTGGAAATAGAATCCTATGTCGTTTAAGTTGGCAGAGACAATAATATCGGGAGCAAGCAATTCAATCTCGCGAATAAAAAACAGTCGATTGACTTTATCGTTGATGAAAGATCGAAATGTGTTTCCGATTTTTGTGCCCTCCGTGTTAACGAGTTTGCAGGCATTCATGAAAGCATAACTAAAAGCACCTTTGCATTTTGCAGGATCTTCTGCAAAAATACGATTTAATGACCTTGCGCCATTCCCGGAATCATAGGTAACCAACCAGTGTTGTTCCGTATATTCTCTATTAATAATTCCATGAGCGAGATAAAGTAAACGGGATTGAAATAATCCTAAACTCGACTCGCGAATATCGCTCCAGTAATCAATATTTTGTACGCTGGAATCCATCCCATATGCTTCTCGTCCAATGAAAAGAATCTTTGTTTCCTGTTGATCATAAAACGGGAAAGGCCCATCTTTAACAAAAACAGCGTTGGGCCATTTAGACTGGCAGTAATCAAACCACAAATTCATTAAAGCACCAATTGTCGTGATTTTGTTGATTTCCTCAATGCATACACTCTTCAACTGCGGCGTTTTAATGCCGTCATCATTGCTCGGCGTTTCACTTTGGCTATGTCCCTTACCTGCTACTGTCTCATACCACTTCTGAGCAATAGGCAAGTTATCCCCAGTGATTGCGGCACAGGTCTGCAAATATCCTCTGGCATCAAAGAAGTAATCAGGATTGTTTCGGAGAAATTCTTCATACCAGCTAATCACTTCCACTTTTCTTGCGTATGCCAGCCAGTTATCAAAGGCAGGGAATTTTCCTTCGGATTTGTATTCATAGGAATCCGACACGACTTTCAACAAGGCAACGGGTCCCCTGCCAGCTCTCAGAACAATTATATCCCCAATCTGCATATCATTCAGAAATGTTCCTGCCCCGGTCGTAAACTCCTCTTCACCGATACCGATGGAGCCGCTTTGGGTGAGGAAATCAATAACTTTCTCACGATCATCAGGGGCTTTGGTTCCTTCTCTCATTTTCATTGTGAAATAGTTCGGCATGATTCTTCCTTTCTAAGGTTAGTGATTGTAGTCTTCTTTCGTTTTTGTCGACATAATAAAATATATTCCCTTATCATTTCCATTGCAACTGTAAAAAATATTTTTCTCCGGAATATTCGGTCTTCTCATTCGCATTTGCGATTGATTTAGTTATGGATCAGTATATTCCGTTTCTGCCCGCCGGGGAGCGGGGCGGAAACGACACCGCGCTGTTCGAGTTTGTCCATGATTTCCGAAGCCTTGTTGTAACTGATCCCCAGCCGCCGCTGCAGATAAGACGTGGTGGCCTTACCTTCGCGCAGAATGATTTCCAAGGCATTCCGCATATCCTCATCATCGCCGGGCTCCAGGTATTTGCGGATCGTTTCATTTAATGAATCATCCTGTTCATCAGCTCCACCATCTTCTTTTTCCAGACCTTCCGCAACCACGGCCGGATCGAACTGCTGTTCGGCCTGCGAAGAAACAAAGTTCACGGCATTCTGGATTTCGGAGTCGGACATCATCGGTATCTGGATGCACTGTGGTTCTTCGGCGGGGGACTTGAAAAGCATTTTGCCGCTCATCGATGCAAGTTTTTCTGCACCGGAGTCATCAAGGATCAAACGGCTGTGAGATTCCTGAGATACCCGGAATGCGATGCGAGTCGGCATGTTGGCTTTGATGATGCCGGTAATGACATCCTGACTCGGCACCTGCGTGGAGATCACCAGATGTATACCGGCGGCGCGTCCTTTCTGAGCAATGCGGCAAATCAATGTTTCCACATTCTTGTAAACGTTCGAGCGCATCATATCCGACAGCTCACTAATGATGATGATCAGCCGCGGCAGTTTCTGCGGAATGGGATCGCCGTTTTCATCCATGACCGGTTCCGGATCCTGCGGACGGCTGTTGAAATCCCTCAGATTTTTCGCCCTGACTTGTGCCATTATCTCATAGCGGTGTTCCAGCTCATTCCATGCTCTGCGGAGTATGTTGGGGACTTGGGTCGGATCATTCACCACGGGCGTGAGCAAATGGGGCAGCGGGCGCCAGACATCAAATTCCACATACTTCGGATCGATCAGGATCAGTTTCAACTCATCGGGAGAAAAACGATAAAGCAGGCTCGTGATCAAATTGTTGATGAAGACCGACTTCCCGCTGCCGGTCGCCCCGGCGACCAGCATGTGCGGCGCTTTGGAGAGGTCGGCGATCTTCACATTCCCGTCAGTATCCTTGCCCAGGATGAACGGGATTTCGGCTTTCGTTTCGTGCCAGGCATCCGATTCCATCAATTCGCGCAGACAGACCTGATTGGAGACTTGGTTCGGCAGCTCGATACCGACCTTGTCGCTCCCCGGGACCGGAGCCAAAACCCGGATCCTTTTCACCTGCATGTTTTCGGCGATATGGTTCAGGATCGGGGTAACCTTTTCTAACCGGACTCCAGGCTGAAGGTCGATTTCGAAACGGGTTACGCGCGGCCCGACCACCGTATTGCATACCATTCCGTCGATACCGTGACTATCCAGGATTGCCTGCAAAGTCGCTTTCGCCTGATCGAGGTAATTGGCATCTTCACTGTGAGTCTCTTTCGGCTGATCCAGCAGCGAAACCGGCGGCATTTCATAATTCTCTTTCATCTTTCACTCTCACTTTCTTTGGTTTTCGGTCATTATTTTCTTTACCTATTCGGCCTATTTGTCCTATTGGGCCTATTACACGCCCTTCTCACTCGCATTTGCGGCTGATTTCGGAACACCGCTGGAAGTTTTCCTGATCTCGGAGGACTTTCCGATACCAATTGGCGACGAGCAGCCAGTCGCCTTTGGAAATGGCGAAACGTTCCGCACAGGCGAGGATCTTCCGGAGCGTGGAAAGTTCGTCGGGCATGACCCGTTTCCAATCCGGCAGCAGACACGATTCGAAGAGCGCCGTGCTGTGCATCGTCCGCGCGCGTTCCAGATAGGATTCCCGGATGCCTTTGCGGTATTGCCGGATCTTCATCCGCGCGCCGGCGATCAGTTTGTCGATCGCGGGGACCGGCCGCTGGGTCAGGAATTCCAGCTGCGTCTCCCGGATCGAGATTTTCAGCACGCGGACATACCGTTTCCGGTAACGGCGGTTGAATTTTTCGATCTGCGCCGACAGTTCGAACAGGAATGGGAACAGGTCGTCGGGGAGTCCGATTTTCCATTCCGGGCTTTTCAGTGCCATGCCGTAAAGGATCGGCGCCGCCTCATACAGTTTGTGCAGAAGTTCGGTTTTCATGTTTAAATAGTTCCTCTTTTTCCGTTGAAATCCATTTAGCAGATTCCATGCCAACCGGAAAAGAACAGAAAAACGGTTCATTCAGGCAAATCATCCGTTCAAAACCTGACCAGGCCGATCAATTATTGTCCGCCATACTCCCTTCTTCCGGGCAAGATGCCGGGGCAGGGCGGGACAGAAGAAGCTCCTGCCGGAGGGATTCCAGATAAGCGCGATTCTCCCGGCGGAGTTCCGCCATCTGTTCTTTGACATAACGTTCGAGTTCGGCGAGCTTCGCTCTCACGACTCCGTCGCGAAAGGCAGCTTCGGCACGGGCGGTTTCCGAATCGCCGCAGGCAGTGTTGAATTCCGTTTCGTTCAAAATCTCCCGTCGGATCAGGACTTCATCGTTCTGCTGAAGAGTTTTCAGCAGTTCCCGGTCGCGGCGGACCACTTCCTGAGCGTTTTTCACATATTCGTCATCGTGCTCGGGGTCTGCTTCCGGCAGGGGCGGATCGAAAATGCAGAATCCTTCACAGGAAACATTTTTTTCGTAACGGCTTTTCAACTTCGTGCCCCAATCCCAGTCTGGCTTTTTCCGCAGAGAATCCGGAACGGATTTGCACAGGAACGACTTCAACTGTTCCCGTCCGGTATTCGATTTGCATGCCAGAGCGCGCAGAATGGCGGCGCGGGAAAAAACATTGCAGACCAGGCCGTTGCGGTTGACGAACCGCATCAGCACATCATC
>JAZUCR010000555.1:0-1631 GCA_045639225.1 Victivallales bacterium | reverse complement strand
TGGTTCCCGTCAGGCGCGTCTGCTCTTTTTCGGGGAAGGTCCCGGCGCTGATGAAGATGCGCAAGGTGTCCCGTTTGTCGGCCGGGCAGGGGAACTCCTGACCAAAATGATCACTGCCATGCAGTTTTCCCGGCAGGAAGTATATATCTGCAACACGGTGAAATGCCGTCCCCCGGGCAACCGCAATCCGGAGCCGGACGAGACGGAAGCGTGCCGGGCCTTTGCGGAACGCCAGATCGAACTGGTGAATCCGGAAGTGATCGTGGTGCTGGGTGCGGTCCCGCTGCGGTTCCTGTTCCCGAAAGTGTTCGGCGGGATCCGCATGCTCCGCGGCAAATGGATGGAATACAAGGGGATCCGGGTGATGCCTACCTATCACCCCGCCTATCTGCTGCGCAATGTTTCGGCCAAAGCGGAAGCCTGGCAGGATCTGCAGCAGGTGATGGCCGTCTTCGGCAAAACCCGCCGCCGCCGCGGACAGTAAACCATCCGGCTTTGCAGCGAAATTTTGCAAGTCATAACTTGAAGACATGGGGGTTGTCTCAAATCCTCAGCGCGTAAATGCGGTTTTTTCCGTTTTCAGTTTTTCCGCGAATTCAGCATTGGAAATCCGCGGTTTCTGCTGCCATAACCCGAACTTGAATTCTTTGAAATCCGGTTTCAGGACTATGCTCAAAGCGGTGGTCCACTGGTTCCGCAAGGCAAGTTCCGCTCTGGCTATGCAGTCGTGATCCAGCAGGATCATGACCGGCCCCGTTCCCTTTTCCGCCGAGGAACCGTCGAATTTCCGGTCCTGAAGCACGAGACAGGTGTCCTGCGGGGTCAGTTCCCAGACCTGCTGCCGTTGTGTCAAAGTCCTGTCGGGCGTGAGCGCATCCCGTTCGTAGACTCCGCTCCAGAGGATCTTTTTATCTTTTCTGGCCAGCATGGAAACCAGTGCGCTGAAATCGATCTTGATTTTTTCGATTTTCTCCATGCTGTCCGGCGCCACTCTCAGGCTCCCCCAGAGAACCGGGGAATCCGGCCGCATCCAGAACCGCAGGAGCAGTTTCACTCCGTCGAAATTGAATTTCGCCTCGCATCCGGCAAGGTTTTTCTCCTTCCACGGAACGAAATCACCGATTTTCGGATCAATGACCGAATTGGGAATATCGTTGACCGTGATTTTCAGGAAATTCACCAGCGGACAGAAGCCGGTTTGTCCGCCGGCCAGCCAGAACTGGGTGCGCGGCGGTTTTTCGCCCGCCGGTTTGCTCTGCACAATGATGAATCCATACTTGTTCCGGGCGTTGTAGATGTCGGCTTTTTGGGAGAAGGAATACTTTTGCGGCTGATAGACGTGTATTTTGCCGACTTTCGAACCGGCCGGCGCGTTTTCCTCCGCAGCCAGGGGAAGTGTCAGACAGCCCGCTGCAAAAAGAAGCCATGCCGTTTTCATGTTCATTCGCCTTTCCCGGCAAATTTGATGATGCCGAACATTGCCAGATTGTGATTGTTGCCGAGCGTCATGGAGGTGCCGTTGGATTCGCGCTCCATCCCCATCTTGTTGCGGACGATGTTGCAGTGCCACGTTTCATAGGGCCGCGGGGCTTTGATACCGGTGAACACGCTGAACGGGATGAAGAATTCCG
>JAZUCR010000554.1:0-1777 GCA_045639225.1 Victivallales bacterium | reverse complement strand
GCAGATTGAATCCGAGATCGCCATCCAGTCTGCCGAGTGAGACCAGCGGAATGGTCACCCGGGTTTCCCAGCGGTTTTTCCCACAGACGGTCACCGCGGGCCATTGCGATTCGTGCATCATGAGATTGGCACGGCGTCCGTCGGCTCCCACGATCAGATGGCGATACCAGAACGGACGGGCGCGGCGGGCGGAGAAAATCTCCACGCAGTCGCCCCGCCACGGATTTTCGGCCGGTTTGGCAGGCTCGACCTGCAGCGGTTCTTCACACCGGACCATCACGTAAAGATTTTTCCGGTCCATGATCAGCCGGACCTCGGTTTCCGCCTCGCTGGGCAGGGATTCGTCCCGGAAAATCAGCCGGGGATGAAGGACCGCCGCCGAACGGAAAGTTTCAACCGCGGAAAAATCCACTTCGGGAAAAGCGGGAACCGTCACCGTCGTCTCCTGCGGTCCGGGAGCTCCATGCAGAACGGCTGAAATCAACCCGTTCGCGGCGGTGCATACGAAAAGAACGTATTTTTTCATCTTCGGCTTTCCTTTTCAGCGATGCAGCGGCAGACGCATCCCGTCGAAACCGGGTTCGATGCCGTGCGGTGAGTAATACTTTTCCAGATCGGCGTGCAGCATCCCGCCGCAGTGCGCGAAATGGTTGGTGACGATCCGGGTATTCTTCCCGGCGATCCCGTTGCGGCGCAGTCTGCAGACGGTCTCCAGCACTTCTTTCGCTGTATGGTGGCCGCTGTTTTTGATATCGAGCAGTCCGCCGGTGCCGTCCAGAATCATCAGATCGAAACGGAACTCCGACAGGATCCCCCAGGTTGCTTCGGTGAACGGACCGCTGTCCGTGCCGATGAAAAAGGTGAATCCGTCGGGCATTTCGACGATGTAATTGAGCGCGCCCGCGCAGTCGTGGTTGGCTGCAATGGCAGTAAACCGCATGCCGTTTTCGAGCGTGCGGACACATCGGACCGGATCGAGTTCATCCAGCACCAGCCGCATCTTCGGCAGTCTTTCGGCAAGCTTGCCGTCCAGACTCTGATCCAGCTTTGCCATCACCTCGGCAGCACCGTGGAGGACCAGTGGAAAATCGCCCAGCATGGCGGGCCCTTCCGCACCGTGGATGTGATACCCGAGCTGGACCGGATAGAAATGGTCCCGGTGCGGATGGGTGATGAACAGATGCCGCAGCAGCTCGAAACGCAGCTGGAATTTTTCCCGCTGATAATAGATGTCCGGTCCGAAATCGATCCGGATCCCGTCACCCAGCTGATAGGCAGTGCGGGAACGGATGTCCTTGCCGCCGTTGCGCCTGGCCTGCTGACAGATCTCGCAGGTGCAGAACAGCGCGGGAATGCCCTCGCTCGCCGCGCTGCCGCAGATCAGCAGTTCCGCAGGAAGACTTGCCGTATTTTTTCCCTCACACGTCATGGTCCGCATTCACTCCAGACTGCCGCAGCCGCCGGACGGGATCGCTCCGTCTGCACCCTTTTCGCCGTCCGGGCCGCAGACCGCGGCGCCGGGCAGCGTCAGGATTTCACCGGTCAGGTTCAGAACGGTGACCGGACGCGGCAGGTCTTTCACAGCCTCGGCCAGACAGTTCGGATTGGTCAGGAACACAATATTTTCACGTTCACCGGACACCCGGACGTATTCCGCGCTGCCCAGATGATAGACCACCTGCCATTTGCCGTCGCGGAAAGTTGCAAGGTGACGCCGGTAGAAACCGAGCCAGAATGAAATGATCTTCTTTTCCGTTTCGCTGATGGTGAGCAGGGC
>JAZUCR010000553.1:0-2404 GCA_045639225.1 Victivallales bacterium | reverse complement strand
GTGTTTTTTTGCCCGGACGGGCAAAAAAAATGGCGGAGAGAGCGGGATTCGAACCCGCGGTAGAGTTTGACCCCTACGACGGTTTAGCAAACCGTTCCTTTCGGCCACTCAGGCATCTCTCCGCGTTTATCCCTGCACTATACTCCATTATTCGCTTTTTGCAACCTGAAAATCGGGTTTTTTTTCAAAAATTTTCAGTTCTCCGCACGTTTTCTCTTTCAAATCACGCTTTTTTCGGGATAAATGATTTGACTTTTTCCCGAGGAACGGTACCTTACCTGTAGACCGGATCATGAGACCGGTCTGCGCAATATACAACAAAAGGGGGAATCATGGGGAATTTATTTTTCGCCGCACCGGAAATCGTCGCAGGAATCAACCGTCGGGGACTTTTTCTGCGGGGGTTGCTGATCTTTCTGATCGGAATCCTGATCGCACTGCATCCGTTCATGACCGGATTGTTCATGTCCACAGTCTTCGGCTGCAGCCTGCTCTTCGGCGGCGGCTGGATCATTGCCGGCGCTTTTCAGCCGGAACGGAAACTGTGGGGCTGGCTGGTATACGGAATCCTCGTGGCGCTGGGCGGTCTGGTTCTGCTGTGGAATCCGGCCGCGGGTCTGCTCGCTTTTGCCTGGATCATGGCGAGTCTGCTGCTCTCCGGCGGCATCATCGGACTGACGCACTGTGTTGCGGAACGGCATTCGTCGGGACATAATGTGCTTTGTTTCCTCTCCTGGCTGTGCCTCATTCTGCTCGGGATCCTGCTGTTCCTGTTTCCACTGCTGGGACTGACGGAACTGTTCTGGATTCTCGGGATCCTGCTGGCCGGAGAAGGCGCGGCATTGATGATCCTGGCGTTCCGGATCCCGTCCGCGCCCGGCACCTGAATCGTTCGATCTGCGGGATCGATAGTATCGAAGCCGACAATCCTGGCGTGGAACCGGGAATTTCCTGACTCCGTTAAATTCTTTTTTTTCATCAAAAAGACTGGAAAAAAAGAACCGGAGGGTGTATTATACGTTATATAACACCAGACTGACCGGACAGGAGGTTCAAGATGTTTTCCGTTCCCGTGACTTATGTGGTCGATTTCGGATTTGGCGATGCGAAGGTGCGGCAGTTCATCCTGCATGAATTTGCCGACAACGGCGCCGAGAATCTGGTGCTTTCCTGCTGGCTGATCGACGAGATCATGCGTGACTATAAGCTGGCGAAGCAGCTGCAGCAGGAGATGGATGCGGAAGGACTGCATTTCGTCGATGCGCATGCCCCTTTCGGCAATGTCCTGGATATGAACTGTCCCGATCCCGATTTCCGTCCGCAGATGCTGCTGCGCCAGAAACTGGCGATGCGGATCGCCGCCTCCTTCGGCATCAAAACGATCACCATTCATCCGGGAAGCGACCGGTTTTTCCCGGAAATCCCGCTGGAAAAACATTATGATCTGATGCGCGACGGCCTGGACCAGCTGCTGCCGGAAGCGGAACGCTGCGGACTGACGATCTGCATCGAAAACAGCATGTCCCGCGCCGCCTGTCCGTCCGCCGTGGTCATGCTCAAAAACGAATATCCGACCGACACGCTCGGTTTGTGCTACGATTCGGGTCATGCCAATCAGCTGGTGATGGGCCGTTATCATCCCGAAGCGAAGGTGCGTCAATTCTGGAAAACCGTCGGCGTGGATGAACCCGAATGGGACGATCATATTCTGGAGAAAATGCTTCCCCAGATGGTCAACTGCCATCTGCATGACAACGACGGTTCGGGCGACAGCCACAGTCTGCCTGGCGAGGGGAACGTGAACTGGAACGAGGTAATCCCGGCCTTGAAAAAAGCGCCGCGTCTGCAGGTGATCCAGTGCGAGGTCAAAATGGCGGCCCACCATTATTCCGTGAAGCAGGTCTGCCGGAAATTTGCCGAACTGGGTGAAATCAACTAAACCGAAAAAAATAACATCGAGGTGAAACATGTTTTCCGTTCCCGTATCGTTCCTGTTCGATTTTGGACAGACCAACGAAAAGACCCGTCCGTATTTCATGCACGAATTCGCTGTCAACGGCGCAAAGCACCTGGTGCTGAGCAACACACTGATCAGCGAGGTGATGAAAGATTACACGCTGCAGAAGATCCTGCTGGAGGAAATGGCTGCGGAGGGGTTGACTTTCATGGATGCGCATGCCACGTTCGGTCCGATGCGGGACCTGATCTGTCCGGTGGAGGAGGCGCGTCCGCAGATGCTGCTGCGGCAGAAACTCACGCTCCAGATCTTGGCGGATATGGGAGTGAAAACCATCACGATCCATACCGGAAACGAGACGCATTATCCGGGTTATGACCTCGAAGTGATGTATGACTGCATGAAACGGTCGCTGGACGAACTGCTGCCCATGGCCGAAAAACTCGG
>JAZUCR010000552.1:0-1800 GCA_045639225.1 Victivallales bacterium | reverse complement strand
TGGCCTCCGACTTGACACTGCCGGCGAAAACGAACGGGGCGTTGACCCGGGCCACCGCACCGGTGAGACTCCACCGTGAGATCAGCCGGATACCCCGGGAAGAACGGATGCTGCGCGATGAAAAATTCCTTTATATAAAATATTGCTGGGAGGAGAAGCAGAGGGGAGCGACGTGGGAACAGGCGGCGAAGGTCGTGGCGCTGGAGAAAGCCGGTGCGATGCCGCGTCTGGCGGCCAGGAACATGCTGCACTACAACAATCTCCGGAACTGGCGGAAGCTGCTGTGTGCGAATCCTCCGCAGGGGAAGCCGAAGGGAGAGGAGCCGGATTTCCGCTATGCCGACAATCTGATCCGGAATTACGGCGCCTCCGGACATATGAACGGCGACGAACTTTTCTGCAAGCAGCTGTATGCGGTCTGCCTGACCAAGAATCTGGTAATACTGAACAAGGAATACCGGTCACTGGCGCAGAAATGGCTGACGGCGTATCCGGAGCGGAAGATCCCATCGCTGTGCAGCTTCCGCTACTGGTTGAAGAAGATGCCTCCGCGGCTGGTTGCGCTGGCGACCAAGGGGCCGGCATTTTACGCGCAGCACTACAAAAATTACGTGCCGCGTGATCCGGACAGCATCCAGGTCAACGAAGCCTGGGTCGGCGACAACCTGGAATGCGACTTTTACATCCGGACGGACGACGGCCGTGCGGTCCGTCCGTGGCTGACGGCGATCCAGGACATCAAAAGCCAGTATATAGTGGGCATGGTGCTCAGCGACGAGGGCGTTGATTCGGCGGATATCCGGGCGGCGCTGGCGGGCGCGGTGCTGACCTACGGGCGGCCGCGGATCTTCCTGACGGACCACGGCGCGGATTTCTGCAAACGCGGATTCACCACGCCGGTGGTGTTCACGCCGGGACTCAGCAACAGCAAAGCCTATGAGCACTGCATCCTGAAGGAACTGGACATCGAACACCGCACGGCCGAACCTTACAATGCCAAGGCGAAACTGGTGGAACGGTTCTTCCATGAACTCAACGAATATTCCCGCCAGGCGCGCGGCTGGGTCGGCAACTGCATTGAAAACCGGCCGACCAGCGCCGAGCTGTGGAGCCGTCCGGAGAATGTCCGTTTCCTGATGGACCGGAAAGACGCCGCGGCATTCATTGCCGAAAAAATCGCAATGTTCCACAACAAGCCGGCGCCGGACAGCAAATATCTGAAGGGGATGAGCCCCGCGCAGGCGTTCCAGTCACCCGACCGGATGAACCGGCCGGCGCTGAGTGCGCTTTCCCTGGCATTCGCGTTCCTGACGCCGATCCCGGAGGCGCGGATCGTGGAGCCGCGCGGCCCGTCGGTCAAAGTCGGCGGGATCCGCTACGTCGCCCGCGAAGGCGCGGAAAACCTGTGGCATTACGACAATCAGCCGGTCATGGTCAAGTTCGATATGCAGAGCATAGACTACTGCTTCATCTTCGACCTTTCCGGGAGTTTCCTGGCCGTGGCCCATGCCGAAGAGGAAATCCCCTATTTCGCCGACGGCAAGGAGGAGAAGGAAAAACTTTCCGATACCCTGGCAGGCATCCGGCACGAAGAGAAGATCCTCCGGGCCATGATCCTGGCCAAGACCGGGGGATTCGAACGGCTCGATCCCCGGACCATCGCCATGCTGCCGCCGGAAGCGTTCGCCGACAGCGCGCGCGTCCGGCTGCTGGATTCCCAGAATAAAGTCAAGGGCAACACTCATCTGGCCCAGATTTATGTGCTGTCCGGGGAGGCGGCCGCGAACTTGTCGGACGGGG
>JAZUCR010000551.1:0-35443 GCA_045639225.1 Victivallales bacterium | reverse complement strand
TGCGGCAAGGGCCAGGGCGATATTGGTGTCATCCGGGCGTCTGCCGTCCTTCCCGGTGCCGAAAGTGTTGGTTTTGGGATCGAATGCGATCTGGAAAATATCACCCGCGGAAACACCCTGTCCCGAATGCCGGTTGCAGTGCAGATCATCCTTTACCGCGGCGAAAATATAAAGGTGTTTTCCGTCATGGGCGAGATTGAGCCGGACCGAAAGGTCTTCCCTGCCGTGCCATCCGAATACATCGATCGGGTAGATCAGTTCGGTCGAATCGAAAATCATCGAGGGAAGTTTTTTCCATTTTTTCGGCTCGGCATCGACCGGGAACGGTCCGGCGATTTTCGGGACTTCGGCGATTTTCGGGATATCGTATTCCAGCTGCATCTGCTGTCCGTTTTCCGGGAAATCGAGCGTCAGACTGATTTTTTCCCGGCCGGGCTCCAGCGGAAGTTCGAAAACGGCATATTCAGACGGCGGGACGATCACATCGTATTTTCTGCCGTTGAAAGAGAACAGGCACCGGGTGGGCCGCTGCGCCGATTTGGATGAGAGATACATCTTGACGGAATTGCGTGTCTTCATCCTGAAATCGATTTTCAGCGGATCTTTCCGGATGAATTTCATGTTTCCGAGGATCTTTTTCGCCTCGGCATAATTCCTGACATGAAAGAGGACCGGTTCGAATCCGGCGGAGAAACGGATTTTCCCGTTTTCGGATTTGAATTCCACAGGAATGCCGTTCATATCGGAAGTCCGGACTTGGTCCATAACGATCAGAGGCGAACTTTCCGGATTGCAAGTCCAGACGGCACCGCAGGCGGAACCGTCCGATTTTCCGTAGATGCAGGCGACGGTATCGGTTGTGGGGATCGAATACTCCGCCCGATCCACATTGCGGAGAAAACGCGCGATATTGCAGTAAGTGGACACAGACGGAAGCGGATTTTCTCCGATCCAGTGAGTATAAGTGGATTTGGCCGTTTCACACATTCCCAGGGAAGAATAGAAAGCCAGACTGGTGAATCCCGCCGCCCTCGCCATCAGCAGAGACTGGGCAAGGCAGGCCGCATAACGGTTGAGCAGCGTCAAGTCGTTGACTGAATCCAGCATCAGCTCGTATCCGAATTCGGAGATGAAGACATCTTTACTGCCAGGGGAAGATTTTCCGAGCGTTTTCATGGCATCTCCATACTGGCCGATCAGATCCGTCACCGGTCCGGGAAGCGGTTCCTTCGGACCGATCCGGCGCGGCCGGGCATAACAGTCAATGCCGAACGCGTTCAAGCATCCCGGCACCCGTTCATACACGGCGGAACTGAAAAAGAATTTATTCCTGCAGTCCACATCGCACGGCCGGATCGCCGTGATCAGGGCATGGGGCTTTTTTTCCCGGATGATCCTGGCGCCGGTCCGGATCAGTTCCGCGACGCGTTCCGGGATCCGTCCCATGGCAAATGCCCCTTTCACATCATCAGGATATTTGTTCTTGTAATATGGGTTCAGTCCGAAACGGGCATCCAGTTCGCCGCCGAATTCCCACACATCGACATATTTCCAATACTTGTCGACCAGTTCCTTCATAAATTTTTCCCAGTCTTCATCGGCATTCTTTCCGGGGACAAAGCGGACGGGTGAAAGCCCGTATTGTTTCATTGCTGCTTTCTCTTCCGGACTCATCAGACGCATCGGCGGATGCAGGTTGATCATCAGCTTGACGGACAAGCCGGCTTCCTTGTCTTTTCTGACGAAATCCATTCCGAAAAGTTTGATTTTGCCTTTTTCCGACATGGCATAACTGAATTCCTGAGAGTAATACCGCCATCCTGCCCCCATGCGCTGAAATATCTCCCGGGGAGTGAACGGGGAACAGAATCCGCAGAACGGAGGGATGGATTTCTCCGCAGGAACTGCCGGCACAGTCACCACATACGAACGGGCATCCCGGCTTTTTCCGTCCGCTGTCTCTGCTTCGGCTTCCACTCTGAACCAGCCGGGGTGCGAGGGTTTGAAATCCGGCTTGAAACGCAACCTGCCGTCCTGATCGAAAACCGGAGTGACTTCATATTTTTTAAGCGTTTTCCCTTTATGGTCGATGATATGGATCTTCAGCGAGCATTTGCCGTTCCCTTCGAACCGCCGCACGGAAACGGCAAGTTCGACCTGTTCATGGAGATATAATATATTTCCGGGGATCTCGTTCGAGCTGATGCCGACCGTAAAGTTCGAAGCAGGGCGATAGGGGGAAGTCTTATCCCCTGGTTCCAGCATGAAGGCATCGAAATTCACCTCCGCATCCTTGTCAAACACCCGGTAAATCCCGGAATACGGGGAATCTTTGGCTGCCGTGAAGGTGAAGGCATACCGTTTCCATTCGGTGGTAAACACGATATTGCGTCCGCCGCCCGGCAGCGGCCATTGCCGCAGATCGGAAGGGACGCAGTTGATCTGTCCGCGGACCCCGTCACGCCCCGCTTTCGCATAGAAAGAAAAGGTGTATCTGGTGCCTTTCCGGAGCTTGACGCTCTTTTTGAGACTGAAAACATCGGGGGTCATGGTCTTGAGCGAAGATTTCCCGTCGAAGCCTGCCGAACGGTCCCAGGCGAGACGGGCGTTTCCATGTCCATAGACCATGGCTCCGAATTTCCCGTTTCCGGCGGTGGCCCGTTCGGTTTCGGCACTGGTGTCGCCCGGAATCAGATTGGCCCCGGAAAGAGACAGAAACACGGTTGAAAGAAATAATGCGGACAGACTTTTCATAGCGGGTTCTCCAATCAGTGGTCCGTCATGATCAAAGCGCCGCCCGGTAACGGACTACGCCTTTTTCATAATACTTTACGACCGGATACAGTTTGAGCTGACTGCAATTGGGAGTAAAAATCCGCGTGGCCCTTCTTTCGACCTCGGAACAATGACCGTCCCACATCACGGCGTTGGCTTTGCTGTTGTGAACGAGATTGACATAATTGGCGCTCATATTGTCACTGAAGGTATCTTGAAAAGAGACCAGCCCGCCCTGAAGTCTGGTATTGGCATTGATCGAGCACGCAGCCTGAAGGACTTCCGAGGGGGGAATGCCGGTGAAGGCGGTGCCGTATCCGCCCGAGGTGGTGAATCCTTTGTTCGAACATTCAACATACCGTTTGCCGAAATTGTTGGAATTCCGGTTGTAGGGCACCCCGAAAACTTCATTGTTGCCGTAAATGTCATCGGTTTTGCCTTTGTACTGCGGCGCCGGACCGCTGACGCACCGCATGCTTTTCCAGTTTTTCACATACCCGTTCCACCGCAGAATGGTCGCATAAGAGGGAACCGAACTGGTAGGAAAGGTCGGATCCTGGTAGTTCGGCGACGAACCCGCTCCGTACGGTGCGTAGTAGTAATTCTTCCAGTCGTCCTTATAAAAGGCAAAGGCAACGCCGGTCTGGCGGACATTGTTTTTGCACGAGATCGCCTGCGCTGTCTGTTTTGCATGATTCAGTGCCGGCAGCAGCATTCCCGCCAGGATCGCAATGATCGCAATCACGACCAGGAGCTCTATGAGCGTAAAACGGCCCGTTTTGCGCTCAAATGATGAATGATGATCCTCCTCCGCTCTTCGAGCTGTGGAGGACAAGGAAATGAACGATGGGAGGATAAAATTGTTGGTGCATTTCTGCATGGTCATGGCCCTTTCCGTTTTTTAAGATTATGATTTCAGCAGCAGATTATTGATTTTCAAAGCCGGGTTTTTCAGCAGTTTCAGGAACATGCGTCCCGCCGCCTCTCCCGATTTGAACATGAAAGCCGGAGCGGACATTTCGTCCATCACCTGGATTTTCAAAGCCGGATTTTCCGCCTTAAACCGTTTCGTCATGTGATAATTCCGGAGAATGAGCGGAAGCGATCTGGTGTAGGTGCTTTGGTTCATCGCTTTTGCCAGCATGGCGTAACGCCGCGGGCCGCCCCCTGAAATCGCACAATCATATTCCTGTCGGGCCAGAATGGCATCCAGCTCCCCGTTCGGGTCGGTCTCTGCCGTATAACAGGTGATTTCCCGTCCGAAACGGGCCATGAAATTCTTCATGATGCATTGATCCTGTCCGATGAACAGCGGGTTCGAATAGCCTTTCGCATGGATGAAATCTGCCAGCCGTTCCCCGAGTTCGGCATAATCCCGCATCACCGTGTTGCAGCAGGGCACCGGAATGCTGCTGTCATAGGAAAACCCTACCGCCGCTGCCGGAAAATTCCGTTCCGCAAACGTATTGAACACCTCGATGCATTTCGGGTCGTCCCGATTGGATAAGATCCACAGCAGACCCTGCACGCCGTTTTCCCGGGCGGAATCGTAGATCGAATCGAAATCGGTTTCCAGCAGGTCGTGAAAGATGTATTCCGTGTCGGCATCGGCCGTGATCGATTTGATGAAGCCCGCATACGCATTGGCCGCCGAACTGGAGACGATTTCCGATATGCCTTTATTCATCACGATGCCGATCGAAACCGGGACCAGATCTATCATCTCCAGATTGATATAAAGTCCGTGCCGTCCGGGTTTCTTCAGAATGAAATTACTTTTTATCAATTCGTCGATTGCCCGCTGCACTGTCCCCCGTGCAAATCCGAATTTCCGGCACAGCTCCGCTTCCCCCGGCAGCAGATCGTTCATCCGGTCCGAATGCCGGATGCATCCGTAGAGATAGTGCTTGACCTTCGAAACTTTTGATAGATTTTCTGTCTTTCCCATTTGCTTCTCTCAAAATTTTGTATAATGACAATATACAATTTCGTCTAATAAAATACCATAAATATAGTATCCAATCATGGTTTGTCAAGCCTGCTTTTTCATTTTTTCAGAGAATTTTACCAAAAAACGGATCCGGCCAAACGGGATCGGCAGTCCGCCATTACAGGTAAAGCGCGATTTTTCCTGTTCGTCCGATTCGCTTGCCACGGCAGAATCTTCAGATGAAGCCGGATCCTATTCGTCCGATTGAAGTTCGCGGAAAACCAGTGCTGCCGTCTCTGCCGGCGGGACGGTCCGGCCGCCTCAAAAACGGAAAATTTTTATTTTTTTTTGAAAAAAGACTTGTAAAACAAAGAGTTCGGTATATATTACAATCTGCTTTCGCAATAAAAACAGGAAATGAAGGAATCATGGAAAAAGCAAAGAAAACTGAAATCATTAGTAAGTACGCCCGCAAAGAAGGCGATGTCGGTTCGTCTGAAGTTCAGATCGCTCTTCTTTCCGCCCGTATCGCTGAAATCACGGAACACATGCGCGACAACAAAAAGGATCACAGCAGCAGACGCGGTCTGATGGCTCTGGTCAATCGTCGCAAACGCCTCCTGCGTTACCTCGCGGGAGAAAATCATGCCAAGTATCTCGAGCTCGCTGATGAGTTCGGTATCCGTGGTTCCAGAATGTAAGTTTTTTTCCTTTCCGGCAGCTGTTCCTGTTATTGCCGGATCGCCGAAGCAAACTTTCCGCCCCGTCTTGTACGGGGCTTTTTTTTACCCTGAAGGAGAAAGACCATGACCAAGCATCAGTTCGAAGCCGAAAAATTCCCGCCGGAAATCCAGCAGATCGCCGACCGCATGAATATCGAACCAGACCGGATCCCTCCTTACCGCCTGCCTGAACTGCCTTTCTCCGATACCGTATCCGCCGACGAATTCCTCGGCCGGATCCGTCCCGAGCTCGTCCGGATCATGACCGAAAACATGTACGGTCCGATCCCGCCGCACTGCGATGAACTGGTTTTCCGGCCCCGGAGCGAAGGGCCTGCTTTCGATGGTCTGGCGGTCCGCCGCGAGATCGATATCGTCTGCCGGCACCGCCGCGATGAACTGGTTCTCCATCTGCTGCTCTATATCCCGGCAAAACGCACCGGCAAAGTCCCCGTCTTCTTCGGACTCAATTTCAAGGGCAATCACGCCTGCACCGACGATCCCGGCGTGACGTTTCATCCCTTCACCCGCTGGCCGGACACCTGGACGGTCCGGTTCAACGACAACCGGGCAGGGGAAGACGAACGCGGTATCGCAAAGGACCGCTGGTGTTTCGAAAAAGCCCTGCGCGCGGGGTTCGCTTCCGCCACGATCATGTTCCACGATATCTGTCCGGACCGCCGGGACAGTTTCGACCGCAGCATCATGCGGCTGTTTTACGACCGGAGCGAATGGGAATCCCCGAACCGCCCGTTCGGCTCCATCAGCGCCTGGGCTTGGGGGATTTCCCGCGCCATCGACTGTCTGGAAGCGCAGGAGGAGATCGACCGGACGAAGATCATCGTGCACGGCCATTCCCGGCTCGGGAAGACCGCCTTGTGGGCCGGGGCCAACGATACGCGCATCGCTTTGACGGTCAGCAACGGGTCCGGCACCTGCGGCGCCAAACCGGCCTGCCGGTATTACGGTGAAAATTACGAATGGCTCCAGCTGTGGAATCCCCATTGGCTGCCCGTAAAATTCCAGCAATGGGTCGGTAAAGACCGCGAGATCCCCTTCGACCAGCATTTCCTGATGGCGGCGATCGCGCCGCGTCTGCTTTACGTGTCCGACGGGACCGATGATGTGTATGCCGATCCGCCGGGCTCGTTCGAAGCGGCTGCTGCTGCCTCCCGGGCCTGGAAGATTTTCGGCAAAACCGGATTGGGTGCATCGACGATGCCGCCGCCGGGACAACTGATCGGCGATCAGGTCGGCTATTACCTGCGGGAAGGCGGACACGCTTTCACGCCGGAGAACTGGGACGCTCTGATCCGTTTCGCCTCCGAAAAGCTGAGATAAAAATTCGGGAAGGGATATTATCGGTCCTGCTTCTTCCGGGGGAACGGTAAACAATCCGGGGAAGGGCTTTGCCGGGAATATTTTTCCCTGTAGCGGCTGGGAGACATGCCGGTGTGTTTCTTGAAATCTTTGGAGAAATACAGCTGGCTGCGGTAGCCGCAATAGCTGGCTACCTGTTTGACCGGCAATGTCGGCGATGAGGTCAACAGGTCCATGGCATATTTATGCCGTTTGTTCGCAATATATTCCCCAGGTGAAAACGTCGTATACTGCTTGAACAGCATGCAAAGCCGGGTCCGGGAACACCCCGTCTCCCGGCAAAGATCCGCCAAAGTGATTTTCTGGAACAGATTCCGCTGGATGAACTGCTGCCCCAGCACTAATTCTTCCGGCAGTTTCTGCCGGGGAACGAACCGGACTGCATACATCAGGATCGCATACGCCAGCAGGGACAGCCGGGGAGCATATGCCGGATCCCTTTTCCCGAGCAAAGAATAAACCTCATCGAAAAGGCGTTCGTATTCTTCCGTGAGAAAATCTTCGACCACCAGACAGCGGTTGAATGCGAGGGTTTCCAGAATCAGCCGCAGCACGTGTCCTTCGATCCCCAATACTTTGACGGTGACCTCGCCGTCCTCGGCCGACAGCGTATGCGGCCCCGGCGGGATCAGCGCGGTCTGTCCCTCTTTGATTTTGACGGCCTTTCCGTTGCTGATCACCTGGAGACAGCCTTTTTCCACTGAACAGGCGCACCATCTTTCATAATGGGTGTGCCGGACAAAATAACCGTCCGCATAAGTGACCCTCGTTGCGAAATCCGGCCAGAGAACCAGTGTGAATGCCGAGGCTGGCCGCCAGTTACTCAGCTGGATCTTCAATTTGTGCCGGATCCAGGTATTGAAAGAATCTTTATTGACGATTTCCATAAACTGTATCCTCTCTTTTATGCGTCCGGCGTCAATATACCACGCATTGATTTTTCTTGCAAATACGATTTTTCATATATCTTGAATTATTTTCCATAATAAACCGCTTTTTATCCCTTGTTTTTCAGCCGAAAATGTATATAATTCAGTATATTAAAAAAACGAACCATTCATCAAGGAGGACGAGAATGATAATTTGCCTGAACAAAACTTTCAGAGCAAGGATACAATGGCTATCCGGTCGGTTGTTCATTGAAAAATTGTTATTCCTGGGAGCAGCGTCTGCATCATTTCTGCTTGCCGGGGCGGAACTTGAAATCGGTAAAAACAAAAACATCATGGAGAAGAAAATGAAAGTATCCGAATATGGAGCGACGTTAAAAACGGTCAACGATTATGAGGGAAAGACCGACAACGATCGGATCGAGGCTGCCATCCGCGGACGGAACGGCAATATTGTCATTATCCCCAAGCGGGTCTCGAACATCGAGCCGGACCGTACCTGGTGGAAGCTGGACCGTGCAATACTTCTTCCCTCGAATACGACGATTGTGCTTCAGGACTGCAAAATCAAACTTTCCGACAAGTGCCGGGATAATTTTTTCCGCAGCGCCAACTGCGGTTTGGGGATCGAGGAACCGGGATCGGTGGAAAACATACATATCAAAGGGATCGGATGCTGTATTCTGGAAGGTGCCGACCACCCGCGTTCCACTGGCGACAGTACCAAAATACTTGCCTGCCCCTGTCCCAGAAATTTTTCCGGTTCGGCGAAACCGACCTTCGCCGATCTGCACGCCCATACGTATGGGACGGATGCTCTCGTAAAGGGGGAATCTCCGTATGGCGACTGGCGCAATATCGGGATCCTTTTTGCGAAGGTCAGTCATTTTTCCATTGAAAACATCCGCATTGTGGAACAGCATGGCTGGGCTATTTCCCTTGAAGACTGCACATACGGGAATGTCAGTCATATTGACTTCAGTGCATCGCAAAAACGCATTATCGACGGCGCGGAACATAATGTTGAAAACCAGGACGGTGTCAATCTCCGGAACGGCTGTCATGACATCATCGTTTCCGACATAACGGGGAAGACGGGTGACGACGTCATTGCGTTGACGGCCATTACTACTCCGCAATGGAAATTGAAAAGCGGCAGAATGAGATCCTCCCACGTGCTGGGCAACGACTGGACCCGGCGTGAAATGGGGATCCGCAATGTAATCATCCGCAACGTGCTTGCCTACCCGGCCGGAGGATGTTCCATTATCCGTTTGCTTGGCATAGAAGGTGGGGAAATCCACAATGTCTCCATTGACAACGTGATCGATGCATCTCCTGATGATTTTCATGTTCTTGATGACATTGCTTTGGGCAAGGCTCCCGGTATCGTCGGAGAACCCGGCCATCCATATGGAAAACAATTCGAACAGGCATTGTTCAATATCAACGTTTCCAATGTCAATGGAAACGCCCGGCATAGTGTCCGTGTCCTTGGCGGACTTCAGAACTCCTGCATCAGCAATGTGATCAACCGGAATCCGGCAGGTATTTCATTAAAAATTGAAAACCCCGATTTGATCATTGACAGCGTCCAAAGCGGGATCGTAAATCGGAAAAAGCCGTGAATTCGAGTCAGATACTGAATCCGGGAGGAATGCATCCAGATTGAAAAAAAATTTTGACGCGCAAAAAATACAGATTCTGATGGCGCAAGTTAAAAAACAAGTTTGAAAGGAGCGGAAATCATGCAGAAATCCAAAAAAAACACGATAAACATCTCATCTCTCATACCCCTGAAGCATGAAACGGTCAGTTGTTTCACCTTGATAGAGCTCCTCGTGGTCATAGCGGTTATCGCGATCCTGGCGGGAATGCTGCTGCCGGCATTGAAGAAAGCAGTGGATGCAGCCAAGGGGACCGCCTGCAAAAGCAACCTCAAACAGACCGGATACCTTGTCCAGCTTTATGCGGAGAATTCCAACGGCTGGGTTGTGAGCTACGGCGGAGGTAAAAACTGGATCGTCTGCATGGCCCCTTGTGCAATCGGAACTTCCATCGATCACTGGAATAAAAAATATCTTGCCTACGGCTGTCCCGCCATGGACCGTCCGCGCAGGACAAACGATTTGGCAATCGCGTATGATATGTTCGGCGCCTGGCTTGGCACTACGTCGGAAATATCGGATCATGCCTTATGGGTTTCTTATAATGTCCATAAATTCGCTTCGGCAGATTCATCGCGCAGTAATTTCTGGAATGTTTATAAAAAGAAAAATCCGGCCAAAGCCAAATTTTTCGGGGATACGGCACAATTCAAAGACTCCAGATTCTATCAGGTCGGGTTTTTCAAGAACCGGATCATGTCCGATTATGAGAGTAAACCCTTGCTGAGTCTTCGCCATTCCGACCGGGTGAACCTTGCCTTCGTCGATTTTCATGTGGAAAACCCGGACCGGCGGATATTGAGAAGTCAATACGGCATCCTGGCCGGCTGGTTCAGGAACGTTGCTCTGACATTTTAACGAAAAAGGACAGATATGATGAAAAAACTGTTTACGTCTCTATTGCTGGGGGTGAGTTTGATCTGCGGGGTAAACGCCGCGGAAAACAACGGCCCGGTCCTGCATCTGAAACTGGACGAAGGAACCGGCAATATCGCCAAGGATTTCTCTGGGAACGGGCTTGATGCAGCATTGCGGAATATTGCATGGGAGGAGTTCGGCGTTCAGGGGAAGGCAGTCCGCTTCAACGGCAAGGATTCTGCAATCGTGCTCCCGATTTCCGAGAAACTGAACCCGGACAAGGCGATGACGCTTTCCGTCTGGATCAAGGCGGAAAAAAGCAAGGTCGGCATGAGCCTCTTCAACCGGGGCAATTACCGGCTGGCATGGAGCACCTATATCTTCCGTTCCTTTATCGCTTTCAGTTCCTTGAAAATGAAAGGCGCGGTCTGTTATACCCGCGTGCCGCCGGGAACGGATAAACTCTCCCCGTGGCATCATATCGTCTTTACCCTTGAGCCCGACCCCGCGGACGGGAAGAAGCTCATCCTCCGGTTCTATCTGGACGGCAAGCTGCTGAAAGACTCGAAGACCCGGCTCAGCGACCGTCCTGTGAACGCCCCCATTGCAGACCATCCGAAAGTGCGGCTCACGCTGGGAAATTTTGCATCTGCTGAATCGCAGTGGTTCAACGGCCTGATGGATGAAGTCAAGATCTACGACCGCGCCCTCTCCGCCGAGGAAGTCGCGAAGGAGTATAAGGAGAACGCGACCCAGCGTGCAGAAGTTCCGGCAAAACAGACAGTTCTGAAAAAGATCGACTTCGGACCGCTGAAAAATACCCGGATCGCGGTTTACGAGCCGCTTCCGGGAAAATGGGCCGTCCCCGTGCAAAGTCCCGCCTGGTTCAAAGAACAGGCAGAAAAACTCGGCTGCCGGGTAACGCTTCTGGATGATACCGCACTGGGGAACAAAACCCTGGTGCAAAAAAAAAATTATGACACTCTGATCCTGCCGGCCGGTGTGATTCCGTTCGAAGCGGAAGATTCTGTCTTTGCCTTTCTCGCCTCCGGCGGAAATCTGCTGATCCCGACAGTCCTGCCGAGCGTATACAAACGCAATGCGGACGGGACTTTCGGCAAATTCAACGGGAGAATCCTGAAAAACCACAATCGCGGCTGGTATGCCCCGTTTCTGCTGCGGGACAATCCCGCTGCCCAGGCGAACCGGAAATGGATCTCGCCGCTGGGGCTGAACCCGGAAGCGGTGAACTTGACCGGCGATCTCCTGCCCGCCGCCTGCGGACCGTTCCCGAAACTGTTCTACCGTCCGCTGGATGCATGGAACAAACAGCCCGGTCTGGACGGCTCTTACGGGGACGGGACCAATTATGCGCAGGGGGCGGACCTGAAATTCGACCTCTACCTGGAACGGAACGGCATCCCGTCCGATTTTACCGTGTACCGCTACTACAACAATCTGCTCTACGGCGCAACGCTGGTCAATCTGGGACGGGTCGGATCGTTGCTGCTGAAAGGCAGGGACGGGGACAAGGTCTTCCACGCGGTCCTGCGCCTGATGGAAAGCCGTCTGCCCGGCGAACAGGCTCCGGAATACTACCGGACCGCAACGGCTCTGCACAAGGAATGGAGCGAACTGGGATTCGTGTATTCCGAAGCGGTCGCGGCCTTGCGCGACGCGGCGTATTTCCGTCAGCTCCTCGGCGGGGAATGGAAGTATTTCCGTGATGACCTGAATCAAATGGAAAAGGAATATTCCGCACTGGCTCTGGAACGGAAAGCGCAGCAGTCATTGCTGGTATCCGGGAAATATGCGGTGTCGGCGAAGGCGTCCGCCGCTCTGCTGAAGAAAGTCCGGGATGCGGCTGCCCGGTATGCCGCGCTGTCTGTCCGGGCAAAGGAAACGTTTCGTGATGTGAAAGCCCCGGCAAAGGTCCCGGTCCGGCACAAATACGGGACGATCCCGTCGATCGCCTCGTTTACGGTTCCGGTCAATCTTTCCCGGATGCGCGGACGTTTGTTCGGCAATATCCGGCGGATCGGTTCGAATGTGTTCAGCAGTCAGCCATTTCCGGAATGGTACGCGGACGATCCTGTTGTTCGGGAACAGCTGTCGGGCATCCTGCGGGACCATAAGTTCATTTATTCCGCGTCCGCAAGGTATCTGACCGGCGGCGGTAGATTCAATCCCGCTAACGGGACCGTGAAGGACGGGAAAGCCGTGCCATACCCGGAAAAGGTTATATCCAATCAATTGAAAGCGATTTTCGAGAACTGGAAATGGAAAGGCAAAGAACAGTTCCGGATCGGCAGTGCGGATGAAACCGGGTTGGGGCTCAACTTCTGGGGGACACCGGCAAAAGAGGCGCTTCAGAAACATCTCCGGGAATATTATAAAAACGATATTGCCGCTATGAATGAACAATGCGGCACTGCCTTCAAATCGTTCGAGGAAGTGGCGGTTCCGGTCCGCCAGCCGGAAACTCCGGCCCAGCATGCAGTTTGGGAACATTTCCGCCGCTGCCGCGAAGCCCTGCTGGAAAGTTTTTACTCCCGCTTCTACGGTCTGGTCAGGAAATACAACCCGGACATCGACATTTTCCAGCTTCCGTCCACCGGCGGAAGTCTGCTTCCCCTGTACGGGCTGAACTATTACAACGCAACCAGATATCAGGACGTCAGCGGCATTGACGGCACCTGCTGCGCCATCGATCAGGAATGGCTTTACAGCGACCTGACCATGAAACGCTATCTGACTTCCGAATGGGGTGCGCTTTATCAGGAAGTTTCGCCGCAGCGGGTCCACGGCCAGATGTGGCAGGAACTCGGGGCCGGAGCTCTCGGGGTCGAACAGCATATCTGGAGTTTCGGAAACGACAGCTGCAACTTCGCGGACACGCTTGACATCCCGACCATCTATGGCGCACTGCTTCATACCACGCTCAAGGAGATGCGGAAGCTAGACCATCTGATCCTCGACGGCGAACGTGCCGTGCCGGAAATAGGTATTCTCTTCTCCCAGACAGCCCGCATGCACGACCAGGGCTGGGGCTGGGCGGGCAGCAGCACTTTCTCCGCACACCTGCACACGGTCAGCGTATATTACAAACACTTTCTCCAATACGGCAGATCGGCAAGAGTCTTTGCCGAGGAAGCCCTGCTGGAAGGGAAGATGCCGTCCGTCAAGGTCCTGATCGTCCCCCAGGCGGAATTCCTTTCCGCTGCGGTCCAGAAAAAACTGCTGGATTATGTCCGAAACGGCGGCAGGCTGATCATCGAGGGGAATGCCGGACGTTTCGATGAATTCGGCAGGAAGTCCAACTTGATTTTCATGGAGACGGCAGTCATTCCCGGATTCGTTTCCGCTTCCGAAGCGGTCATGGAAAAGAGCCGGATCGGTCTGCTGAAAAAAGACACGGTTTTTTCGCCCGGCGGGGAGGGCAAGGTCCTTGCCGCCTATCCCGGCGGCGCACCCGCCATCCTGACCCGTTCCTGCGGGAAAGGGTCTGTCACTTTTATCGGCTTCGGCGCCGGACTTCACAAATACACGGCGTTTGCCCCCGTTCTGGAACGCGTCTTGCGTTCCCTTGGCATCGGAGAACGTTTCAAAGTCTCCGATCCGGACGTGGTCCTGCGGGAGTGGACGCATTCGACAGGAACTTATCTGCTCCTGACCTCGCAGAAAGGCAAGCAGGGGAGGGACTGGGGTCTGGAAGAAACCGAAGTCCGGATCCGCGGCAAGGTGAGCGTGGAAGATTACCTGTTTGGAAAAGACGTGAAAACGCAGTATAAAGACGGTTATACGGTATTCCGGACCCTGACCGCCAACGGCTGCCGGGTGTTCCGCATCAAAGGCGGGATCGCCCTCGCGGAAACACCGCTGTCCGACTCGGTTGCATTCAAGCTTGAAAACTCCTCCGGAACCCGCGACGATGTCAAGAAGATCACGCTGCCTTACAAGGGGCGGCTGTATGCGGATTCGCCTTTGAAGGCCGGGAAATGGACTTTCTCCGCAACCATCCTCGGCTCGGGTAACAACGCACGGGTCGGCACCGCTTATCTGACCGTCAGTTCCGGAAATGAGGACCAGAAAAAACGAATCGAAGCGGGAAAAACGGTCTGGTTCCGCACCCGGGATAAGATTTTCGAGGTGAAATGTCTCGACATTTTCTTCATGTATCCGTTCCATACTACGCTGGAGATCCGGGAAGTCAAGGCGGTCCCGTATTCCGGAAAAGCTGCGGCAGTGAAAAAAAAAGAGCTGATAACACTTTCGAATGATCTGATCTCTCTGACGTTCGACAGCGGGAAAGGCGGATCCCTGATCTCGTTCCTGCCGTTGGCGGAAAAGGAAAACCTGATCGCGAACAACCATGCATGGACCATCTCCGGACAGATGCCGGGCCCTTTTCATTCCGCCCGGATGCCGGTTGAAATCAAACAGGACGGCAATGCGGTTTCGGCGGAATTCGCCATGACCGTTCCCGTGCAGAACAAGCTGCTGGTCCAGAAAGCAAGCCTGCTGCCGGATGCCGCGGTCTGCGACCTGACGCTTTCCTGCATCAACCGGGGCTCCGATGCGGCAAAGTTCGATCTGCGTTATCATCCCGAACTGCACGTGGGCGGTTCCGCCGACAGTTCCGACGAATTTTTCATCGCGGGGAAAGACGGTTCCGTCATCCGGTCGGCATTCCGCGGACAGAACAGCGGGAAACAGTTCCGGAACTGCGGCAGCTGGGCGGCTATCGTGGACACCCGTTCCAAATGCGCGTTGATCAATACTTTCCGGCCGGACGAGGTGGAAAGGATCTATATCTGGGAGGCTTCCGATTTCTATACGCTGGAGATGTTCTCACCGCGGAAAACGGTCGAACCGGGCAAGTCGATCGACCTGAACATGCGCTTCCTGTATCTCCACGGCCTTTCGGGTGTAGGCGCGGTCAGCGGACTGAATGCGGCGTATCTGGTCCTGCCGGAAACCGTGGACCAGTCGGCTTTTCCGGATGCCGTCGTGGAAGCCGCGACCGCCGCACTGATGCCGGACAAGGTCCTGCTGGAAGCTGCGCTGTTCGACGGGAAACGGAAAATCGCCTCTTTCCGGAAAGCGGAAGATTCCTTTGCTTTTGACCTGCCGTCGGCCTTTGTGCTTCAGCCGGAAACCGATCTGAAAGCTTTTCCGGACGGCTGTTATACGATTCAGGTGAACCTGACTTCCCCCAGCGGCAATCTTTCTTTCACTCGGAAAGTGACTTTCGCCGGGCAGCAGCTCAAACTCCTTGCCGGGGAATGTGCCGCTTTTGATCGGAAACTTGCCGGGGCGGGGAAAAAGCTTTCCGCAGCCGGAAGGTTTGCCTGTCAGGTGAAGATCGGCGAGTTGAAAAGAGCCTTGTCCGGGCGCGACCTCCCTGTCGCCCAGCGGCTGGCTGACGAACTGAAAAACGAACTGAAATAAGCTTACTTGCTATTCTTCTGCAGCGCCTGATAATACTGAAGACGGGCTCTGGCGGCTTTTTCCTGCGGGGTCTTCAGCCGGAAGGGCAGCGCGGTCTGCTGCAGTTTGACCGCTTCGGCGAATTTTCCCCGTTCCGCCTGCACCCTCGCCAGCGTTTCACAGGCGATCGCAAAGGTCAGGGTCTTCGGATTGTTTCTGACGCTGTCATAAGCCCGCTGCGCCAGGGTCATGGTCAAATCCGGCATCAGTGCCCCGTAGGGGGCATTATCCACGATATACGCCACCGGACGCACCAGTCTGGGGTCGGGTTTGGCAAAGGTTTTGCTGAAATCCTGCACCGCCCGGACAAAATCTTCCGACTTGCCTTCCCGGAGCAGCAGATCCAGCTGCATGATGCGCAGACGCAGGTCCTGCGGATTTTCCCTGCAGATCTTCTTGATGAACGCCGGCACTTCGGCATTCTGTCCGCTGGCGGAAAGCGCCATCAGTTTCGCCTGGATCGCAATACGGTCAGCCGGGGCTTCCTTCAGGATCTGGTCCGCGGTGGATGATACCACATGGGAGAGTCCGGACTGGATTGCCATCTGCAGTTCCTTCCGCAGGGCTTCCACTCTTTTCTGACGGGAAAGCGAAAATTTACCGGCTTTGACCTGTTCGATCACCGAATCGAGTTCGGTGGGATCGCCGCTCCAGACCACTTCCCCGTCTTTGGACAATACCGCATACGGGAAAAGCGACACGGTTTCCGCCAGCGTGTTGCGGGTTTTCAGATTGTCGTCGGCGCCCAGACCGATCGAATAGGGACCGGTGGCGGAGGCAAAGTCATCCGCCTGTTTTTTGGCGTTGACCATGACCGCGCGGATCGGCACCCGGAACTCCTCCTGAAAGGTTTCCAGCATCCGGAGCATTTCCTGCGAATTGGCGGCAGTCAGATCGAAGAGGACGCTGCATTCCAGCTGCCCGGCGGGGACCGGTGAGTTGAAATACCATTTGGCGACCTGCAGACGGGGCTGCGGTTTGCCGGCTTCCGCGGCGGTCAGCACGAGCGCCGCCGCTCCGAGGATCAGACTCAGAAAGCATTTCATGACATCGGTCCCTTTCGTTGCTTACAGCGGAGAAACGATCTCTTTTTCCGGACGGCTCATTTCGAAGGCGCGGGCGGCTTTGAACAGCCGGTCTTCCGCCAGCGAGGGCGCGATCAGCTGGATGCCGCTGGGCATGTGCGTATCCGGATCGAGTCCCGCCGGCACGCTGATGCCGCAGTTGCCCGCCAGATTCAGCGCGGTCGTGAACACGTCCGAAAGATACATCTGCATCGGGTCGGATTTTTCGCCGAACTTGAATGCGGTCGCCGGAGTCACCGGCGTGAAGATCACGTCGCATTTTTCGAAGGCATCGGTGAAATCCTTCCGGATCAGCGTGCGCACTTTCTGCGCCCGCACATAATACGCATCGTAATACCCGCTGGACAGCACGTAGGTGCCGAGCATGATCCGGCGGATCACTTCCGGCCCGAACCCTTCGCCGCGCGAATCCTGATAAGTGGAAAGGATGTCGTTGGCATTGGGACTGCGGTAGCCGTAGCGGATGCCGTCGAAACGCGCCAGGTTGGCGCTGGCTTCCGCCGGCGCGATGATGTAATAGCACGCCATCGAATATTTGGTGTGGGGCAGGGAGATGTCCACGAATTCCGCGCCGAGTGATTTCAGGGTCTCGATCGCGTCCGCGGTGACTTTCTTCACGCCGGGAGCGACGCCTTCGACCTCGAAATATTCTTTCGGCAGACCGATCTTCATGCCTTTCAGAGACGGCTGGAAATCCTTGAGCGCGGCGGCGAAACCGCCTTCCGGAATTGCCGCGGGCAGACTGGTCGTGTCGTGTCCGTCCTGTCCGGCGATCAGATCCAGCATCAGCGCCGAATCGGTGACATCCTTGCTCATCGGACCGATCTGGTCCAGCGAGGAAGCGAAAGCGACCAGACCGAACCGGGAGACCCGTCCGTAGGTGGGTTTGAGTCCGACGATGCCGCAGAACGAGGCGGGCTGACGGATGGAACCGCCGGTATCGGACCCGAGTGCGATCACGGTTCCACCGGCCGAAACAGCCGCTGCCGAACCGCCGCTGGAACCGCCGGGCACACAGTCGGTGTTCCACGGATTGCGGGTCTTCTGATAGGCGCTGTTCTCGCAGGAGGAATTCATTGTGAATTCGTCCATGTTGGCGCGTCCCGTCAGGACCATGCCGGCGGCCTTCAGTTTGGTGATGACCGTGGCATCGTAGGGGGAAACGAATCCCTGCAGGATTTTGGAAGCGCAGGTGCAGGGCTGCCCCTTCACCGCGATATTGTCCTTGATCGTGACCGGCACGCCGTCGAACGGACCGAGCGCCTTGCCGGCAGCCCGGCGCGCATCGGATTCCTTCGCCTGTGCCAGCACCGCCTCCGGATCGATGGAGAGCAGGGCGGCGACTTTCGGCTCCAGAGCGGCGATCCGGTCCAGATAAGCCTGGCAGAGTTCCGCGGAGGAGATCTTCTTTTCGGCGAGGAGCTGCGCCGCAGCGGCCATGGTAAGAGTTTTCGGATCCATCATGCCATCCCTTCTTCCGCCAGGACCTGGGGGACCTTGACGAGTTCCTGATCGACGGTAGCGGGGGCATTCGCCAGCATGAGGTCATGCGGGAACGAAGTGCCGGGCACATCGTCGCGGATCACATTGGAACGCGGCACGGCATGTGCGGTCGGCTCAATTCCGGAAACATCCAGTTCGGAAAGCATTTCGACATAGCCGACAATGTTTTCCATTTCCCCGGCGAGTTTCGCCGCGGCCTCCGGCGAAAGCTTGAGCCGCGCCAGAGCCGCGATATGAGCCACATCAATTCCTTTTGACGAGGCCGCCATGACTTATTTTCCCTTCTCGAGCGCGAGCGTGATCGTGGTGATGTCGGCGACTTCGGACGGGCCGAAGAACTGGATCGGGCCGGGATAGACGTAGCTGGTTTCCACCGCCCATTTGTCGCGGTTGGCCGCCAGCATCTTGAACGGGGCGCCGTCGAGCTCGACCAGCGCTTTCTTGATCACCGGCTTGTCTTCGCCGTGACGGTGTTCCATGTTCATCATGGCGGTCAGCGGAATGGCACCGGCGATCCATTTTTCGGCCGGGGCGATCAGATTGCGGACCGAGGACATGTAACCGGTCTTGCCCGTGCTGATGATTGCGGCGGCGTTGAAACCGAGGCTGTAGCAGTAATCGGCGTCGAAGTTGGACGGCATGGAGCAGCGGCCTTCATATCCGAAGAAGTGAGTCTGGGTGGAGAACTTGCCGACGAATTTGCCTTCCTTCTTCCAGCCGTCGAGTTTGGCTTTGACCAGCTGGGTGAGCAGTTTTTCGGTTTCGATCCGGGAGACCTGGACGTTGCCGTGGGGGTCGCGGTCCATGGTCAGCTGCATTTTGATTTCCATCGGCAGGGAAGCGAAGACCGCCGCGGATTTTTCGGTGAGTTTGCCCAGAATGAAAGCGGCTTTCTTGTCGTTTTCGGTGATTGCCGCATAGGCTTCGGCGTCTTTCGCCAGAATGTCATTGAGTTCGGCGATCAGGACCTTGAAGTCCGGAATGAATTCGATCAGACCTTCGGGGATCAGGGCGACGCCGAAGTTTTCGCCGTTGGCGGCGCGTTTCGCCACGGAATCAGCGATGGTGGTGACGACCTGGTCGAGGGTCTGTTTCTTCGCGGCGACTTCCTCGGAGATCAGCGTGATGTTCGCCTGGGTGCGGAGACCGCATTCCAGCGCGATATGGGAGGCGGAACGGCCCATCAGCTTGATGAAGTGCCAGTATTTCTTGGCGGAGTTGGCGTCGCGTTCGATATTGCCGATCAGTTCGCTGTAAACCTTGGTGGCGGTATCGAAACCGAAAGAAGTCTCGATGAAGGCGTTCTTCAGGTCGCCGTCGATGGTTTTCGGGCAGCCGACCACGATGATGCCGGCGTTTTTGGCCTTGTAGTATTCAGCCAGCAGGCAGGCGTTGGTGTTGGAATCGTCGCCGCCGATGATGACGATGGCGGTGATACCGAGCGCTTTGCAGTTGGCTTCGGCTTTTTCGAACTGTTCGGGAGTTTCGAGTTTGGTACGGCCGGAACCGATCATGTCGAAACCGCCGGTGTTGCGGAAACCGGCCAGGAAATCGGCGGTGATTTCGATGTATTTATTGTCGGTCAGACCGCTCGGTCCGCCTTTGAAGCCGTAGAGTTTGGAAGCCGGGTTGAGGCTCTTGAGACCGTCGAACAGACCGGCGATGACGTTGTGTCCGCCGGGGGCTTGGCCGCCGGAGAGGATCACGGCCACGTTGATCGGTTTGGCGGCGGCGCCGGAAGCTGCTCCGAAGGTCAGCACGGGCATGTTGCTGGTATTCGGGAAACGGGCTTCGATTTTTTCGGTATCGGCGAAAGCCTTCTGTTTCGGCCCTTCTTCGCATTTCACATTGGCGCCGGCGCGGAGGGCGGCGGGCAGTTTCGGTGCGTAGGCAAGACGGGCTTTCTGGATCGGGGAAACAACGTTGTTCATCTTTGATTTCCTTTTTGTTTTTGGTTGATGTGGAAAAATCATTCCGTAATTTACTCCTTCCGGGCGGATTATACAAGAGAGAATCCGCAAAAAGTCCGGAAAAAGTGATCCGGAAAACGAAAAGCGGGCCGATCCGCCGGACAGTCCGGCACGGAAAGCGTCCGCCGTACTGATGAAAATGCCGTTATTTGCGTTTCCGGGACTTGAAAAAATCCGAAAAGCTAGTATATTTCAGGCAGATAAAAATAAGGACATATTAGAAACATATGGATGAAAATCCGAGAAAAACTCCGCCTGATGATCCATTTCTGCCGGATACCGATGAATTCAACCGGACAGTCGTGGTAGAGCGGCCTAGCCGGAAGCAGAGTTCCCATTCGACTCCGCTGCATAAGCTCACTTCCCGCTTCGGCCGGAAAAAACAGGAAGTGGAAGACATCATCGGCGGAGCAGACCTTTCGCATTATACGAGTGAAGATCCGGACACGACCGCGGTGCTGCCCGCTCCGCTGAGCAATCTGGAAACCCGTTATTCCGTGCTGGAGGAACTCGCCAAAGGCGGCCATGCCACGGTCTCCGTGGCCCGCGACCGGAATCTGCGCCGCATCGTGGCGATCAAATCGCTCCGCGATGAAGCCAAAAAAAGCGGCGACACGGTGGATGCATTCGTTTCGGAAGCCAAAGTGACCGCCCAGCTGGACCATCCCGGGATCATCCCGATCTACGGCTTGACCTGCGACGGGAAAAACGATGTTCACCTGAGCATGAAACTGGTCAACGGCAAGACGCTGCGGGATTATCTGAGAAACCTGGCGCTGAATTACCGGATCAAAGGGATCAAGTCTTTCGACGAGGCTGCCCTGCTGCGGAAACGGCTGGAAATTTTCCTCCGCGTCTGCGATGCCATCGATTATGCCCATCACCGGAACATCATGCACCGCGATCTGAAGCCCGAAAACATCATGCTCGGCGAATTCATGGAAGTCTATGTGATGGACTGGGGCCTGGCGCGCGTGATTCCGAAAGCAACCGATACCGATACTTCGAACAGCGAAAAAGTCACCGGAACTCCCCGTTATTTTCCCCCGGAAGCCCTGCTCGGGAAACGCTGCGACGAGCGTTCCGACCTCTTTACCCTGGGCCTGATCCTCCAGGAGATCGTGACCCTCCAGTTCGCCGTCAAGGGGAAAACCGAAAAAGAATTTATGGACCGGATCATGAACGGAGAACTGGAACCGGTCGAACACCTTTTCCACTGGCGGATCGACAAACCGCTCAAAGCGATCATCCAGAAAGCGACCGCCTACCGGCCCAGTGACCGGTATCAGTCGGTCGCCGAGCTTGCCGAAGACCTGCGCCGCTATATGGGCGGACTTTCGGTCACGGCCTGTCCGGACACATTCTTTTCGAAACTCACACGCCAGTCATACCGTTACCGGAAAGAATTCCTGGTCGCCCTCATGGCGATCCTGTTCGGATCCGCTGCTATAACCGCGTACGCAATCTACAGTCAGCTGCAGACCATCAGGGAAATGACTCTCCAGCGGCGCGCCATGAATTACACCTACAACCGGATGGGAACCGTGTCGAACCATCTGAATGTGACGGCGCTTTACATTCAGGAACAGCTTTCGGCGTTGGCGCGGATCTCGGCTTATCTGCTCAGTTACAATACGGCCACCGGGAAAGACGACTGGAAGCGTTATTTCCGGCCTACCATGAGCAAGATCGGCAAAACCGAGCTCGGCATGTTCTATTCCCCGTATTACAAACGGATGATCAGTCTGGATTACGGGATCTATACCTTTGCTCCCGATGCCGATCCGGTCAAGTGCACCCAATTCATCGAGCAGATTTATCCGGTTCTGACCAAAATGAAAAATCTCGTGCTGGGCAGCACTTCCGGTTTCGCCTTCGACAAGAAGGACTATGAAAAACTGAAAACGGCGTATCTTTATCAGGGATTGCCGATCCGGGCGGTCTATATCGGCTCCATCGAGGGTGTCAAACTGCTTTATCCCTGGCGGGGCAACTACCCCCGGGCGATCGATCCCAGAAAACGTTCCTGGTATCAGGATGCCTACAAGAAGAACGGACCTTTCTGGAGCCAGCCATATATGGATGCGGAATCCATTTCGGGTCTTTCCATGCCGTGTTCCGTGCCGATTTACGATCTGCAGGGCAAATTCCGCGGCGTCGTCGGAGCGGATGTTTCGGTCAACAAGCTGACCAACAGCATCATCGAAAAAGGCAATACCGGAAATTATGTGCTCGAAAAAGCGGTCATCAATCTGAACGGCGAAGTCGTTTTCTCCACGAAATCCCATTTCTTCAACAAGAAATTCGATCCGGAAAAATTTCATGAGCATGCCGTCTACAAGGCGCAGCGTTTCGGAACCCCGGAAGTCCGTTACCGGATCCTGAAGCGGAACCGCGATTTCGGAACTTTCATCATCCCCGAAAACGGAAAAAAGCGGATCTATTCGTTCGCGCATCTGACTGTTTTCAATATGTATTTCGTGGTCGTCTGCGATTACGATCGGCTGATCCAGTATCTCGAAAAGACCACTCAGGAACCGTCGTTCGGCAAAGCCACAGAACTGCAGGTAACCGGGCCGGGGAAACCAAAACAGTGATCCGCTTACTGTCCGGCGGTCAGCTGTGAGAGTCTCTCATTTCTCATTCCGCCCCCACGCCGGATTGCCCAGCAGGCCGTCGTTGAAGAAAACCGGTTCGAAACCGTTTTCCGCAAACAGACGGGCCGTCAACGCGATCCGTTCCATGTGGTCCGGCAGATAGTTCGGATAACTCGGGAAGGTATATTGTTCGTGGCTGGCGAATTTCAAGGTCTCGACGCCGTTTCGTTCGGCAGTCCGCAGCGCGGCTTCGAACCGTTTCGGGATCTCCGCCAGCGGCACCAGATTGCAGCAGATCCCGCAGCCGTAAATGAAGATCAGTCCCAGTGACGGATCATAACAGGCTGAATGCCGCTTGAGATAATCTGCCTCATCCGGACGTTCATAGTGCATTTTCAATCCTTCGGTGGAGGCGTCCCTGTCTTCGCCCGAGAGCGACCGTTTCTGCACCCGGTTCATATCGCCGCCGTTCATGCGTTCGGCCAGACTGGGACCGCCGGAGACTTTGGGCCGGAATGTGTAATTATAGCAGTTCGTGCCCCGCCGGATCAGTTCCGTCGCGGCGGCAGGATGGATGCTGCCCCAGTGAATGACGATCGGAGGTGTGAACGCATTTTCTCCGGCGAAACGGATGATCTCGTCCCTGACCAGATCGTAATCATGGCCGAATTCTTCCGCCGAGGCTTCCAGATACGGACGGTCCGGAAATTCGCTGTAGGAGTGGAACGAAAATTTCAGCCAGCCGGAATTCTCCTCGAATTCCGATTTCCATACATCGGGCATTTCCTTCAGCAGAAAACCGTCCTTGTCGTGGTCGTTCCGGTAAAATGAGTTCAGCGTCACTTTGAATCCGGTTTCATCGTGGATCTTCTTCAGCCCGGCGAGGTAGAAATGATCGAAAGCGTGTTTCGGACGCTGCCGGGTCAGTTCGGTGAAAACGAAACTGTGGTCGTCGATATAGCAGTGATACCGCCGGAAGGACTGCTTGTCCCACATCAGCTGCAGTTCCTGCGAATAGACACCGTACGGAGTCATGACCGAGGCGGTTACGGTATTCACCTTTCCGGTCAGTTCGATTTCCGCCGAAAAATTCCGTCCGTCCATCCGGGCGGGAATGCCGTTGACTTTGACCGGACGGCCCGATCCGGAGATGCCCTGAACGGTGATCTTGAGACTTCGTGCGGTTTCCGTTCCATGATTGTGGTTCAGGATCGCACCCTGACGATGACTGGTGATCTCTATCATTTTCCCCGTTTACACTCCCATATATTTCATGCTTTCAGCTCAGTCCAATGATATTCGCCCTGCTCGTAACCGAAAGTTTCCCCGTCATCTTCATAAAGCATGAATTTGCCGGGTTTCGTGCCGAACTTCCGGATCTCGATGCTTCCGTTCTGATCCAGCGGAACCACGGCTCCGTCCGGCACAAACAACGGAAGCGGGTCTTTTTCCCCGCGGCGGATCTCGAGAACACCTCCGTCCGATACGAATTCTCCGGAGTGGAAATCATACCATTTCCCCGGCGGGAAAATCACGTTTCTGGAATTTCGGTCGATCGGCATGGGAGCCGCCATCAGGGAATCGCCGACCATAAACTGATCTGCAATATCATTTTTCTTTACCAGCTGATATGGATTTTCGGTCGGATCCAGTTCTCCCTGTCCGGTTTTCTGTTCGATGAACATTCCGTAATCCATAAATACTGCGCGGTACGGCGGAATGCCTTCGAAATGATACCGGGCAAAGGCAGAATACAGATACGGCAGAAGTTTTTCCCGAAGTGTCACTGCATCGCGGATCTCGTTTTTCACTTCCGGAAACATCCACGGTGTGGCATGATTGGCCCAGGCGTTCAGCAGAAGGACCGGAGATAATGCAGCCAGCTGGAAACGCCTCAGCCATTCCAGTGGAGTCGATCCGTTCCGCAGTTCCGGACACCACAAGGCTCCCGTAAATCCGCAGGAACAGAGTCCGGCAATAAATTCGCTGTAATCATAGCGGTCATTGTAAATCACATAAGGGAACGATACACCGCCGCCGGCCGTGGAGCGGGTCAACCCGTAAGTCCGCTGGTTATTCCCGTGATAAATGTCATAAGTCAGTTTCTGGAACAGCAGACCGCAGGTATTGCGGACAGCCAATCCGCTCAGACCGGACGGGAATTCCGTGTGGTCCGGCCACAGCCATGCGTCATAACCGTCGCTTTCATCCAGTTTATATCCGCTGACCCCGATATCGAAGTGCGTTTTCTGATGGTGTTCCTTGAGGATCTCACGAGCCTCGGGGATCGTATAATCCGGAACCGCTCCGCACCAGACCAGATGACTGCCGCAATACGGCAGAATCTTCCGATACACCGAAGACCGTTCGGAAATATAAGGATTTTCCCAGAGATTGACTCTGATCCCCTGTTTTTTCAACTTCTCCAGCAGTCCGGCAGGATCCGGAAAGTTTTTCTCCGACCAGTCGTAAGTGCATGGATACGATCCGCTCTGCCAGCCAGGTTCGAATCCGAGAACCGACAGCGGGAAATCATGATCGCGGTATTCCTTCGCAACGTTCAGAATATCCTGAGCTGCCATGGACATGTTGGTTCTGTGCCATACGCCGAACCCCCATTTCGGCGGAAGGCATCCGCCGCCGCAGAACAGATTGAATCTCGCGGTGCAGTCTTTCAGATCATCCCCGCGGAACAGGATGAATTCCGCTTCGTTGGCAGCAACTGCCATTTCGATATAAAACGGAGCATTATAGCAAGTCCAGTCCGGATCTGTGGCGCGGTCATGTTCTCTGACCAGCTTTTTATCTTCCAGACGCTGTGCAGTCCCAACGTAAATATCCACCGGATAAGGAGAATTGCAGAATATTCCGGTCCCGGATGATGTAACGGCAAACGGGATCGGTGCGTGGCCCCTGCCGTTATCACTGCCCGATGAGTGATCCACCCGCAGGTGATAAACCTTATTCCGGCTGATGACGCCATGAAACAGCAGGCCGCATCCGAAAACCTGTTCGCGCTCTCCAAGCGGGATGCGAATGACCGCATAGCCGCCTGATTTCCGGACATCTACTCCATCGGGAAATTCAGTTTTACTCTTTTTCTGAAGTGCGGAAGACGGACTGGCTCCGGCCATGCCGGTAACCGTAACCGGATCGGGTGCTGTCTGCACTCTCCATATTCCAGGATATAACAATGTCCAATGGTATTGATTCATGCTCCGTTTCCTTCTGCTATTCGATTGGCGGATAATATATTTGCATTTCCGGCAAAAAGCAATATATTTTACCCAGCTTTTGATAATAAAAAAGAAAACGTCTCCGTCTTGCGGTCAGTGCATTATCCGCAGCATTCCAGATGCGTCCGGATGGAATTCGATCGTTTGGCTGTTTATGGCTTGCCATGACAGTGTTTTTCCACCCAGCTCCGCTTCATCGGGAACGGTCCTGATTCCGCAGCGCAGAACCGGGTTTTCCCCGGTGATCAGGATTTCGATTTCCGCGGTTTTCGAATCCGGATGCCATTGTGCAGAAACGATCCGCACATCTTCCCAATGCTCCAGCCAAAGCGGATGCTTCCGCATCTCCATCCACGCAAGCAGCTGACAGCGGAGATAATTTTCCGGAAGGACGCGGCTGAATATATGGATGCCTCGCCAAGCGTCCATGAGCAGGTCCTTTTCAAGTCCGGCTTCCAGAAGCGCCATAAACTTTTCTTCGGAACATTGGCTGTCCAAAGCATGATCGATCATCATGCCGGCAAACTGCTGGATGATCCCCCACCGGAAGCCCGGATTGTCCAGTCCGTTCAGCAAAGCATGTTCCAAACGGTCCATCACTGAGCTGTAAGTGTTTCCCCCGAACTTCCGCAAAGCTTCGTAAGCTTCCGGATACAGGCCTTCCGTGGTGAAGTTGTAGGCGGCGTCGCGGCGCAGTCTGTCTTCAAAAAGGGTTGGAACATTCTGGAATGCTTTATCCGGATTGGCTTCTTCATGGAAATGCTTGGCGCAGTACCATGGTTCCGTTTCAAAACATTGCGGGAAATAGATTTGCGAGGCCCGCATGATGGCCAGACGCAATGCCAGCTGTTTGGCCGCATTATAAATGCCGAAGTCACGGGCTTCCGGATCATGCGCCGCTTCCGCCATGCGGATAAACGTCGGGAACAGACCGTAATTGGCTCCTTCCACCCACGTGATTCCGTTGTCGCTGTATCCGGTTCCCATGCAGGCCCAGTCGTGCATCAGATCGAAAAACGAATAGACCTGTTTGAGCAGATTCCAGTGTTTCCTGACCTCTTCGAAAGAACCGGTCGCCAGTGAACTCAGATAGATATAATAGAATGTAAGGCCGACACCCCAGTCGTTTTCGATCAGCGGAATTTTCAGATTCTGGATTTCCTCCTGACTGGCGGTTTTGATCGCTCCGCTGGAAAAGAATCCCACGTTCAAATAACAGATTTTGAATTTCGCTCCGGTGAACGGCTCCACCCGGTCATACCAGTTGTGCAGCGTCATATGTTTTTTCGCAGGATCATGGTAAACCTTGAGCACAGACTCATGATCCGGCTGGTCGCGCATCATTTCGCCCCAGTCGATCACAGTGTAATCGGAAACCGCATCGGCATCCAATGCCGCCGTAAGACATTCCGCCAGATGCCGACGGAGAAAATCCCGGTCAGAGTCGTTCATGAAAAAGGACATCGTGGATGCCAGTGCATAAGGTTCCAGAATCGCGCCCGCATAAGGATAGGAAACTTTGTCCGGCCCGAATGCAGACGCCACATGCTGATATTTCTCCATTCCCACCCGGAGCAGATCCGGAATCGTGGAATGTTCATCCCGGAGCGGGAACTTTCTTTCGAGGGGCATGAAGGGCAGAGTGTATTCCGACCAGCAGCCGATTCGCCCGCGCAGATGTCCGTATTTCGTCGGAAACTCAAAATCGGCAATCTCTTTGCAATCCGAGGTTCCGCAGATCGAAAGCGGCGGCGGAAACGACGCCAGTTCCAGCGGTTCGGTCCCCCAGGCATCTTCCAGATAACGGTATTCAAATTTCTGGCGGATGGTCACTTTTTCTGTTTCTTCATCCAGCCGGAAATAATCGCGGCAGCGGACCGGATATGCCAGCAGCGCCCGGCTCCAGAAACGGCAGCGCCGGACCGCATCGTGCACATTCATTTTGCCGGGATCGAACCGTTCAATTCCGAACGGCGTGCAGCTAAGCATCCGGGAACAGGACGAAAATTCGATCGAATCCAGTCGGCCGGACGAATCCCGTTTTACTTTCATTCCCGCCGGATTGTTCTCGAACACCAGCATCAGCGGACAATCCGGGAATTCCGTGCTGTTGAACAGCAGGATCCAGTTTTCCGCCATATCGGCAATATCCGCTTCATCCAGCCCCGTTTCCTCAATTCCTGCCTCGCGGGGGATCAGAACTGACTGATAATTACCCGCAAAACGCAGATTGGAAAGACGCATCACCCCGGTTTCATTTTCGCAGAGAATTGCCGGGGACGCCAGCGAATATGTGCAGGAAAAACGTTTCCCCTGATACTTAGCCGACCAGCGGACCGACAGCGGATTGACTTCGACCTCATCTTTTTCGATCCCGCAGTCATTCGGCTCGTATGAACCGTGCAGCTCCATGCCTTCCGGCAGCAGCGAATAGTTCCAGCGATACGGTTTGTGATATTTTTCCTGTCCGCACAGAAACATCTTGTCCACGATTCCCAGGGAGGGCATGGCGCAGTCCAGCAGACCGTCACCCTTGGAAAAACCGAATCTGCCGGGACCGTTTTTATGTCCGACACCCGGCTTCCAGCCCCCCGCATCGAAATCGGAACGGTTCCGGTGATATGCGGCCTTAGGGAGAGTATGCATCCTCCGGGTTGTTTTGAGCGGAACGGGCGGTTCTTCCGCCCGGATCAGCGAGAAAAAGAGCTGACCCGGAGCGAATTTTTCATCTTTTGGCAAAGTGATTCCCGCAGTCAGGACATTGACGCCCGGTTTCATCCGGCAGTTTATCCCGTAACGGGCAAACGAACTATGCACGTAAACCGCTTGGGATTTCTCGAAGGACAGCGATTGACCATTTACGGAAAACTGTTTCAGCTGCGGCAGAAAGGCTGCGCAGGGCGCGAGGAAAATATAATTTCCCTCCGGCATTGTGACCTTGCATTCCAGAACCGCCCGATGCTGTTCCAGCTGGACAACATCCCAGTTCTCCAGTTTGGTTTCCGCATTGAAATCATAGTAAAATTTATGGTCGCCTCCCACTTTCCCATTTCTCCTTCAAGAATTTTTTAGTCAACATTTGAAAAGCCACAGACTGACCCGAGTCCGATACGAAAGACTTTGCCTGCAGTTCCCACACGCATTTTATAAAATAGCATATGTTTTGCGGTATTTCCAGTATCATTTTGCATGGACCGCCAAATATCGTCATAGAATTTTGGAAACAAAAGGCAAATATCATGGAAACAGGACTCATGGTCAAGGCAAAATGATTCTTTACTGTTTCGATAGCAGCCAGACTGGTTTCCAAATGCCGCCTTGTCCATTGGTATCCTCCACCCGGACAATGATGTTCTGCTGCTTCCGTTTCCAGTCGATGAAGGAAGTGATTTCGATGGCGAAAGGAGTCGTCCAGTCGCTGGATTTTTTGAAAAACCTTTCCCCGACTTTCTTTCCGTTGACATATAGCAGGCAGGATTCATCCACCGCGCCGAAATAGAGGAAGACTTTGCGGTCTTTCCAGTCGGCAGGGATCGTGATTTGAGTGCCATACCAGGCGATGCCGTCATATTGTGCGGTCTTCGCCCGGATCGCCGCGGAGATCTGCCTGTAATGTTTGTGCGGAGATTCCCACGGCGTATTGGTACACATCACTGCTCCCCAGCGGCGGACCTGCGCAGGCGTGTTTTCATACCATTTTTCCGATACACCTTTGTTCTCCGGATCCAGCTTGAAATTCCAGAACAGCGGCGTTTTCAGATACGGCGGCAGATATTCTTTGAAATTCATCACCCGCTGGATGCCGCAGATATCGCCGTAATGCTTTTCATTGGCCGGAAGCAGGGTGTATCCGTGCTTTTCACGGAATGCCAGCAGTTTCAGGGAATCGGCATCTTTTTTGTTGACGACGGCATGGTAAAAGAGCCTCGCGTGTTCATTGGCAAGTTTCAATTTTTCGATCCGGACACGCTCCTCTGCCGTCAAATCCCGCAACAAGGCCGCGTCAAGATATTTCCCCGCCTCAATGAAATCTTTTTCCTTAAAATATTTACCCAGATTCCAGACCAGTCCGCGGGCGAAATTGAACCATTTCCCCCGTTCGGCGATTTTCGCCTGATCCGGTGCCAGCCGTTTTTCCCAGACCTGTTCGCGCCAGTAACGGTAATACTCGCGGATATCATCCGCCGCCGCGCCGAACGCCTGCATATAATGTTTCTCCCAGTGGGCAAACGTTTTGGACGGATCCTGCATCGCTTTCAGCAGCACGTAGGTGTCGAAATATTGAAAACATCCGGTCTCGGTCTGCGAATCGTAATCGAAGCCGATCGCCCCCGAACGGTAAAGATACTGCCAGAGATCGAAAAAGTGTTTTTCATATCCGACCGGGAGCTGCGGCAGGGAATAATAAGTATGCCGGTTCGGCCGATAGAAAAAATGGTTCAGCCCCGCGTTTTTCCATGCGCCGACATACGCTTCGATTCCGGCCATGGTGAAATCGGTCGGAACCATTCCGATCACGAGTGACGCATCGGGTTTTTCCCGTTTCGGCGCCTGCTCCGCGGCATTGTAGGCATACATTGCCGCTTTCACATCCGGACGGATCTTCCTGGCCCTGGCCAGCACCCGGTTGGCAAAATTCACATAACGGTCCGCATACCAGTTTTCCCACGGGGTCTTCCTGGCGGGAACCACATCCAGCGCGGTGCATTTCGGACAATGGCAGGAATCCTTGCCCAGCGCATCGTTTTCACAGAGGTTGATATACAGCGGACAGCCTTTTTCCCGCCAGTCGGCGATTACCTGATCGGCCAGTGCTTCATTGCTGACGCACAACGCGATGGCCTGCGCTTTCGCGCCCCGGAAAGCCGCCGCATTGGCCGCATCGGCTTTTGCTCCGACCGGCGCCCGGACTCCGTCCTTGCGCATGGCGAAATATTCCGGATGCGTCTTGCCGAACCGTTTCCAGTATTGTGTGAATGCGTGCCCGTAACTCGGCCGGTCATGTCCTCCGGTCCGCAGTCTTCGCCGCCACAGGCTAGCGGCTTCCCTGGCTTCCCGGCCGCCGGTGCTGCTGACACGGATCCCCCGCATGTTCAGTTTCGGGATCCACTTGCCCGAGGTGTTTTTTACCTGGATCGGGTTCTGTTTCCGGAAGGCGATATCATCCCCTCCCGGCCAGCGGACGCCGAGTTCGTTTTCTAAAAAATCGTAAACCGCATTGAGGCTCCCCTTGGTCCCTTCACCGTAGAAATACGCCGCGGACGGAGTGATCTCCCAGTGCGCTTCCTCCGGCTTCAATTTCTCCGGCGCTCCGGCGGGCGCTTTGCCGATGTGGAAGATGAAAGCGTTCCGCCGGACTTGTCCCGCACCCAGCACCGGGACCGTTTTGCCCGTGATGAGTTCGAGGTGCATTTTCAATTCCTGTGCGGCGGGATCGTTCGCCTGCTGGGCGGAGATGACCGCACGGTCGGGATCGATGGTGATTTCACCAGCCGGGAGCCCGGCTGCGAGGATGCACAGCAGGAAAAGCGGCAGAAGCTTCTTCATGATTCAACCTTTCATTTATCGGCGGGAAGTTCGTATTTTTCCGCGAACACCCCGTCGGTTTTCTGTTTGTCCACGCGTTGATTGTTACGGAGCTGCAGCGTCCGGAATTTGAACTGTTCCTTGAATTCGATCCCCGGGACCGCGCTTTTCGGGAACGTGATATAAAGCGTGTCGCCGTCCGAAGAGACCGCGTATTTGCCCTTGACGTTGAAATTCTCCGCCTTGCTGCCGTTCCATTTCATCATGACGGCGGATTTCCGGTTCAGCATCACGTTGATCTGGAAATCCCAGCCCAGCGCTTTCGGATAGCGCCCCGTCATCAGGTCGTTGTCGGTGTCGGCGTAAAAACTGAGCGCGGCTTTCGGCTGCTGCATCGTTTCCTGTAGATCCTTGATCTGGAAGGCGAGGACGATCCGGGTTTCGTTTTCATAGAACCCGAAGGACTGCAGCTGTCCGGTTTTCACTTCTTCGGCGGGGTTCCGGTAAAGGACGGGGATATCCACGCTTTCCGCATGAAGGATTCCGGACACGGCCAGCGCCGCCAGCAGAAACAGATTTTTGGTTTTCATAATAATTCACTCCTTTTTGTATTGGTCGAATTTCGATTGTCAGAACTGTCCGGTCGTATTGTCATGCCGCCTGCTGGGCTTGAAGTCGTCATAATTTGTCAAATTCACGCCCCGGTGCTTGAAAGTCGTTACCCCGCCGCTGAAGGACGCCAGATTTGCATACTGTCCGCCATGGACCAGGTAAACTCCATAGGCAACGTAATCCCCACTGCCGATGAAAGCTTTGGATGGATTGTTGCTGACATTGCTGATCCTGTCGCCCGGCCGGTTGGAGGATATGCCGGGAAAAGAGCATCTTGCGGCGTCATCGTTAAGTATGACTGCGGTATCGCCGAACACTGCCGTCCCCGGAGCTCTGCGGTCTTTTGCCAGCGAGGTCATTTTGATCGGGACAATTGCAGTCCCCTTCAGGCTGTCACCGAATGTTCCGTAAGTCAGGCCATAAGTCGATCCGTAAGTATTGCCGCCGTCATTCGGATATTGTCCTTTTACCTGGGCCTTATTGCTCGGACAGGCGAAAACTTTCCCGTTGGCAATGTATTTCAATTCCTGCATCTGTCCATACCAAGGAACCCCCATTGTCCGTCCGGGGAAATATGCCGCCGGATATGACAGGACCATGCACCATTCCTGATAATCGTTGATGTATCCGGCAAAAGCCAGATGCTGCTGTTTCAGATTGCTTTTGCAGAGCGCGGACCGGCCTTTTTCGCGGGCCGAATTCAATGCGGGCAGCAGCATTCCCACCAGAATGGCAATGATTGCGATCACAATGAGAAGTTCTATCAGCGTGAAAACGGATTTCCGGCGGATCTGGGTTTCGAACTGCTTCATGATTCTGGTCCTTTCTGGTTAATGGTAATTCCGATCGAAATCTTTTGCTTGATTTTCGGATAATATATTTGCATTTCCCGCAAAAAGCAATATATTATCAGCGGAATCAATAATAAAAAAAGAAAATAAAATAATATAAAAGAAATATGAAAAAACGCAGCTCCTCTGCTCCTGAATACCGGGAAAATTATCTGCTGAACAATTCGGAATTCCGGCCGGGTCGGCCGGACATCCGGGTGCATTCCTTCTGCCATTCCCTGCTGCTGCCTGATTTCAATCCGGATGAGTATGCCAGACCGTTCATCCTGGTTTCCCTGATCCTGTCCGGCGAGGAGAATTACATCAATGCGGACGGGGACCGGATCGTAAGAAAGCCCGGTTTTTTTGCGATCTCCGACCTGAATCGGATCACCCGGACAAAATACCGGCGCAGACAGTCTCTGGAACGTTATTTCGTGCTGCTCCATGTGAACCGTTTTCTGCGGGACCTGCTGGACCGTCTGTTCCCGGCGGGTCTGCCGAAAGACTACGCACCGGATCCCGGTCGGCTGAAACGGTGTTTCGAAGATATCCGGAAAGTTCTGCGCAAGCCGGGCGAGACCGATAACGTCTTGCTGGGTGCGATGGGATTCCGTCTGCTGAGCGAGGCGGCGGAACAGTTTTCACCGGCACCCGGCCGTCCGGATACCTTGAACCGCGCATTGGCACATATTGACAACCGGTTCTGCGATCCGGACCTGAACCGGGCGGATGTCGCCAAAGCGGCGGGGACCAGTGTGGTCACGCTGGGGAAACAGTTTCAGGACCATCTTCACACCACGATGAACCATTACATCTGCGGTCTGCGGCTGGAAAAAGCAGTCCATCTGCTGGAAAATACCGATCTGCCGGTCGAGACCGTAGCCGGACAATGCGGCTTTTCGTATGCGTATTATTTTGCCCGGGTGTTCCGTCAGCGGGACGGCCTGACGCCGGCGCAATACCGGGCCGAACACGCTGAAAAGATGCAGTCTCCGGAGTGATTGTCTTTGCCCTGGTCAGCCGGCAAATCCGAGCTTGTAAATGCCGACTTCGCCCGGCTGGAGCTCCCATGACGTTTCCAGTGTGTTTCCATTCATGGAGAAGGTGCCTTCTTCGAACGTCCCCGCCGGGGTCAAACGGGCAATTCTCTGCGGGGTTTTCTGCAGTGTGATGCGGACCGGGAGCGGATCGTAGGAGGAATCGAACAGCGCGCAGACCAGATCCCCGTCCGGCAGCGTGCCGCAGACGATCCGCGCATCCTGCATTTCCGGGATCAGGCACGGGACGCCGCCGAGTTTTTCCAGCCAGGAAAGATACAGGAGTTTCCGTCCGGGGTTCGCCACGTGCATATGATGCCATTTGATCAGATTCATCGCCGTGACGATGACTTTGCCGCCGGAGGCGTTGGTGAAGAAGGTGCTTCCGGGCATGGTCTTTTCGGAAGGCGCACCGCGGTACTGGGAAAGGTAAACTTCGCTCAGGATCTCGGCGCCCGGCAGCGCGGTGAGGAACGGAGTTTCGTTGGCCGCCAGGAAACCGACGCTGAGGTCCATGCAGCAGGAATCTTCCCGGTTGCCCCGGACCGGCTGACGGTCTGCCTTGACGCCGATGAATTGGGCAAAACCGCGCTCGGTCAGTTTCACGGCTGCGGGTCCGTCGATCAAAGCGCTTTCCGACAGCAGGAAACGCAGGTCTTTGTCGGAATACCAGTCGACCTGATCGCCGCTGAGCAGATGGATGCCGCTGCGCTGCATGTCGTCGTAGCAGACCGGGATCCCGACCCGGCCGAAACAGGAGAAGACCCAGCTGCAGTGTCCGGGGAACGAGGTTCCTCTGGCGGGATAGGGATTCTGTTCCAGCGGAGGCACGTTGATCACACAGCCTTCAGGCTGCCAGGAATGCGAGATGGCGATGATCTGACGATAGAAATCCTGATGTTCGGCGAGGATCTTTTCGTAGGGCCGGGAGATCTCGCGCAGCGGATAAGCCGACTGGTCGAGCCAGAGTTTGCCGCCGTCGAGACCGCGGAGCAGTCCGGCGGTGATATGCGCGTGCATGGTGCGGGCGGTTTTGCTGAAACGGTTGTGCGGACAGGTATCGGATTCATCGAGCAGCTGGATGCCTTTTCCCTTCATGACAGTCGCCTCGAAACCGGTAGAGGCATCGTTCCAGATGGAATCCCGCAGAGCTGCTTCCAGATAAGTGGCGTTGCCGATACGGAGGAACGGCGCGGTTTTGCCGGCCAGTTCGCGACTTTCGATCTCGGCGTAGTCATAACGGTTGCTCACGATGCAGCAGCCGCAGCGGATGGCGGGATCGACGGAATCGATGGTCTGCCGGACCGCCTCGCAGAGCCGGCGCATGGCTTC
>JAZUCR010000550.1:0-7115 GCA_045639225.1 Victivallales bacterium | reverse complement strand
ATGTCGCTGAAAGAAATCGGCACGGAGGCGTTCAGCGGCTGCGCGGCGGCGCTGGCAAAGAAGGCCATGAGAATCGTCACTTATCTTTTCAGCAATAATGCTGCGTTTGCCCAGCTGGTCACTCCGCGTCAGCTGCTCTTCTATGTCTGCGCCAACTGGAACAACGACGAGACCATCCCGCTGGTTGCTCTTCTGGAAAAGGAGAATCCGGGGCTGGTGAAGAATTCGATCGACCATTTCGGGCATGATGCACTTTGGTACACGCTCTATCAGCGGGACCGTTTCAACCGTGCCACGGAAGCGGCAAAACGTGCCATGGACCCGCTGGACAGGACTCTGATCGAGTTCGGCTGCGACCCCGACCGCACGAACAATCTCGGGCTTTCATATAACGATCTGACGGTATGATCGCGTCCGCGATGGACAGCCGAGGACGAGGCGTGTCGGGACAATTTCGGGAGGCTCACCTGTAATGCTCTGCAGCGCAAGGAAAAAATGCATGAAAATTTGTCAGGCCATACGAAATTTGTTTCTTGATTTTTTTTGTTGCCAATGTAAATTACATCGGTGTAAAAAATATACCTTCACAACCCAATTTAATAAAGGAGAAAAAAAATGGCGAGAAGACTTCCTATCTACCTGCTGCTTGACACATCCGGATCTATGAGCGGAGAACCGATCGTAGCCGTTCAGAACGGTGTACAGATGGTCATCAGCGCATTGCAGAACGATCCTCAGGCACTGGAAACTGCGTATCTGAGTGTCATTACGATCGAGTCATCAGCAAAACAGGTGATTCCGTTGACCGAATTAAGCCAATTTGTTGCTCCTCAACTTCACGCCGGCGGCTGCACGGCGTTGGGAGAGGCTCTGCAGTTGGTGTCTGATTGTGCTGACAAAGAAGTTGTCAAAAACACTCCTGACACAAAAGGAGACTGGAAACCGATGGTTTTCATCATGACGGATGGACAGGCGACAGATGATCTTAATGCAGGACTGACGGTCTTCAAGCAGAAGAAATGGGGAATCGTGGTTGCCTGTGCGGCAGGCTTGAGTGCAGATACCGAAGAGATGAAATCAATAACGGAAAATGTTGTCCGGCTCGATACTGCCGACAGCGATTCGATCAAAGCGTTCTTCAAATGGGTTTCGCAATCGATCACAACCAATTCCAAGAGCGTCGGAGCAACGAATCAGGAAGTTTCCAATATCGATCAGCTGCCCCCGCCGCCGCCGGAAATTACGATTCTTTAATACCGGATCGCGGAGGTGAGTCGTGAGTGAGCACACTGAAATAGAAAAGAAGCCGGAAATCCAGGAAAATACAACTGCAGTTTCGGTATCTCAACCGAGCAGCAACGAATCTGAAGCGGAATGTAAAGCATCTCCAGTCGAGGAAAAAACAGGAGAAAAACCATTGTCTGCGCAAAAAGATGACGGTAAAGCAGAAGCAGCAGCCGAACCAGGTTCGTTCCAGAATTCCAATAGGGAAAACAAAGTTCTCCCCGCTTCCTCCAGTTCAGTGCAGCCCATTCAGACCCTGCCTGAAAATTCAGCAGCATCAACCGGGAGCACTCCCGCGTCCCCGACCGGGGAACCAAAACCAGAGGTTGAAATATCCCCGGCATCAACCGACGTGGAGGAGAAAGCTCCCGTTATCGAACCTCCATCCCCGATTGCTGAAAAACCGGAGCCAACAGTCTCTCCGCGCATTCCATCTCCCACTTTCAGGGAAAAAATATTATCAATAAGATTGCCCAATGCAATGCAGCATCAGGAGTATCACCATGAGGTGTCCCTGGAGGAATTAACTGCAGACATCGCGCATTTGCACATATCGAATGCGGGACTTGAACCATTGACAACCGGACTGACAGTCGAAATGCAGGAGAAAAGCATCAGTATTCATGGAACTCCCGCAGAAAAAGGAACAGTCACGCTTTGGGTTGAATATGAAATGGGCGAACAAAATGATAATTCCAAAACCTTAAAAGCATTCTTTCCCGAATTAACCATCTTCCCGGATCCCAAAGCCTTATGGAAAAATCTGCCGGTTGATGAATCCGCCCCGTATCAAGTTCCTAACGAAGCGAAAGGAGGAAGGTTCGACATTAACGGGAAGAACATTATTCTTGTAAGTAAAAGAGGCCGTTCCCATGCACATGAAGGGAAATTCCGGGACGATTCGTTCTCCTTTGGGTGGATCCCTGAATTTCAATGGTTAATCGTTGCAGTCTCAGATGGAGCCGGTTCCGCCGAGTTCTCCCGGAAGGGAGCAGATATTGCGTGTACGACCTTTGTCAATGAGCTGAGAGAAAAACTTTCCACCTCGGAAACGAATTGCAAAATCAATTCTCTGGATAAACGCAATCAGGAAATGGCCCTGGAGCGGCTTTTATTTTCTATCGCGCATCAGGCGGCGGTCAATATCCGGGATGCCGCCAATGAACATAATGATCCGGTAAAGAAATATTCCGCGACTTTTTTAGGATATATTACGAAGAAGTTCGAAAACGAGTGGTTATTCGTATCTGTCGGGATCGGAGATGGAGCAATAGCCCTTCTGGATACCGAAAATCATGTTCATCTTCTCAATGAACCTGACGGAGGGGAATATGTCGGTCAAACACGTTTCTTAACCACACCGGAAGTCTGGAAAGATGACCGCAAGCGTACATTCAGTCTTCGAGTCCCCGATTTTCAATGTGTTTTTTCCATGACCGACGGGGTGAGTGATCCGATGTTCGAGACAGATAACAACCTGAAAGATTCGCAAAAATGGGTCGATTTCTGGAATAACCTGAAAAATTCCAAAGAAAATCCAATTCATTTCGACAGACACGAAGAACAAACTCAAGCGGAACTGCTTGCCTGGCTTGATTTCTGGTCCAAAGGGAATCATGATGACAGGACATTGTCAGTTCTTTATTAACAAATCAGGAGATCGGAAATGGCAAAAAACGTTATTCAGATAAAAGCATTCGATGGTTCTCCGGTCGAATTTGTCAAAAAGGAAGATCCGCCGAGCGGGGCGATGAAATATGTTTACTTCTCTCCCCAGAAGGATTATGTCGTTGCCTTTTTCAAGGAGAAACAAAATGCCGAACAACGGGCAAGACTTGACAACATTGTCGGGCGGTATCGTCACGAGATTTTGGATCAGGTCGGGGGAGATTATTGGAAGCAGCTTTTCTGCTGGCCCGAAAAACTGGTGGATTACGGTGGATCATTGGGGCTGGTCGTTCCGGCCTATGCATCCGACTTTTTCTTCAAAAACGATCCCAGGCGAAAAGGGGCAGAAAAGGAAGGGAAATGGTTTGCCTCCGCAAAATTGCTTCAGTTCGTAGATGAATCGGAGCGCGGGAATTTTTATAATTTTTTGAGAATCAGTCTGAAATTATCCCAAGCAGTAAGACGTCTGCATTCCGCCGGGCTCGCCCATTCCGACCTGTCGTATAAAAATGTTCTGATAGATCCCAGTTCCGGCAAAGCATGTGTAATTGATATTGACGGGCTGGTCGTTCCAGGGAAATTCAATCCGGACGTCTTGGGAACGCCGGATTTCATCGCCCCGGAAGTAATTTCCACCCAGCACCTCCCCAAAGGCGATAAAGGAAAAGCTTTACCGTCACGGTTCACGGATCTTCATGCTTTGGCGGTTCTGATTTACATGTATCTGCTTCATCGTCACCCGTTGCGGGGCGGTCGTTATTTCGGACCCGATGTCGATAATGAAGAAGTCCTGCTGATGGGAACTTCGCCGCTGTTTATCGAGCATCCCACCGATCATCAGAATTGCAATATGAAACGGGAATACGGTCAGGATTCCTATGACAAGTATCTTCCGTGGGTCGATATTCAGCATTTTTCCGCCGAAAAAATCTGTGGTCCGCACTTGTGGAAACTTTTTCAGCGGGCGTTTATTGACGGAGTGAAAGAACCGACGAAACGACCGATCGCAAACGATTGGGAAGTTGCATTGGTCAAGACGGGAGATATGGTGCTGCCCTGTTCGAATCCGAAGTGCCAGCAAAAATACTTTGTTTTTGACAACGCGAAACAGCCTAAGTGTCCATTCTGCGGAACTCCGTATAAAAATCTCCTTCCGGTCCTGGATTTCTATGCTAAGAACAGACAGAAAGGAACCTGGCAGCCGGATGGAAGCCGTCTGGTGGTGTGGTCTGGACAATCCCTGTTCAAATGGCATGTTTATAAGAACATTTCGCCAAACGAAAAACTCAAGCCGGAAGATAAAGCGAGAGTCGGATATTTTCAGTTCGTTCACGGCAAGTGGATCCTTTTCAACGAAAAAATTCCTGATATGTTCGAAATCAAGGACGGAGCGCGCCGTCAGATCAATAAGGGAACGTTCGTGGTTCTGGAAAATATGACACAGATTCTGCTTTCAGAAGATGCGTCAGAAGGGAACGGCCGTTTCGTGGTCGTCCAACTTGCGGGATGCAAATGAGGAGGAGCCGCGATGAGAAGACTGCCGATTTTTCTGGTCATAGATGTTTCTGAATCAATGGCGGGACCGGGAATTGAAAATGTCAGGCAAGGCGTTCGGGATTTGATGACGGCTTTGATGTCCGATCCATATGCTTTGGAAACAGCCTGTCTTTCGGTGATAACATTTGCCGGGACGGCTAAAGTCATCACGCCGCTTACCAGTATTCTGGATTTCCAAATTCCCGATTTTCCTATCGGAGCAGGAACATCGCTATCTGCTGCGCTAACGGTTCTGGATCAGGAAATCGAGAGCAAAGTCAAAAAAAATACCGTTTCAGCCAAAGGAGATTGGAGACCTCTGGTTTTTTTCCTCACTGATGGTTCTCCCACCGACAACTATCAGGGAGCGGTGGCGAAATGGAAGGCAAAGTATGGTTCTAAAGTCGAACCGACAGCTGTTTTAATGGGAAAAGATTCCGATGCATCCGCATTGGCAAGTCTGACGAACCATATACTGGTCTTCAAAGATGCCTCTGCAGCATCTTACAAGGAGTTTTTCCGCTGGGTATCCACCTCGATTCAAGCCAGCAGCAAAGAAATAGGGGAGACCGGAAATCAATCTTTTAACGCAAAAATGCTTCGAAATATAGAGAAAGATTTTCTGGCCGACACCCTGCCCCGGGAAAATGAGGTCGAGTATATTGTTGTTCCGACCCGCTGCGTAAAAAGCAAAAAACTGTATATCATGCGGGCGGTCCGCCGTCATCATGAAAAAAAATATCATTACGATGGTGCCTATCCTGTCGATGAGAGCTATTTTGAACTTTCAGGATGCGGTGAACACGGCGTCACGGTTTCCACTTCCGATATAGCCGGTAATAATCCTCCCTGTCCCTACTGCGAAAACCCCGCTTTCGGTTTATGCAATTGCGGCTCCTGTCATTGCCTGCATAGCCCAAACGACCATCACGTGAAATGCCCCTGGTGCGGCAGCATCAATGACTATACCCAGATGGAACTCGAAATCGGAGGAAGAAAAGACTGATGGGCTGGAGATTTCATCGCCGCATGACGATCTTTCCCGGGGTTTCGATGAACTTCGGGAAAACCGGGACGTCTTTTTCGGTCGGACCGAGAGGCATGAAGACCAACATCAGCTCCAGAGGGATAAGCCAGTCATTCGGAATTCCCGGAACCGGACTCAGCTACCGGACCCCGGTGCAAAAATGGTCAAATTCTTCTGTGCCGCACCAATCGACAAGACGGAAACTGTCTCCGGCAGAACATCAGCAGCTGGTCAGACAGGAAGATTACCAGAAATTGGATTTAGGCTTTTTCGCCAAATTGACGTTGTCCAGCGAAGAGAAAAGCCTCGTGGAAGGGGTTAGAGCATATATCGCAGGAGATCTGGCGAAAGCGGAAACCTCGCTGAAAAACGCCGCATGCTATGTCGATGCCGCATTTACTTTGGGATTCATCTATCTGAATAGCGGACGTTTCGATGATGCAGCAGCGATGTTTCAACAGGCAGAACGCCATCCGGAACAGATTGGGGCATTTTATAGAAAATACCAATTGGGGATGACTTTGAATCTGACCATCTCGCCGTTCCTTGCTGTTGATTTGCCGCCGGACATCGTCACTGCATATCTGGCACATGTGGAGGCATTACAGCAAATCGGCAAGACAACGGAAGCCTGTGATATTTTGTTGTCTTTATATAAACAAAACCCGATGAATCATCTGGTGATTATTTCGCTGGCAGAACTGGTCTTGGAATCATCTCCCAATAATGTCCAATGGATGAATGCTATTGTAAATCTGACTAAGAATGTCGATAATGAAACATATATGCATGCGGTGATGCTGATGTATAAGGCGGAAGCCTTTGACAACTTGAAAATGTATGATGCCGCAATTACGACATTGACTTCAGCGCTGCGCAAAAAAGCCGGCCGTCCCCGGGAATTTCTCATCGAACTGCAATACCAGAGAGGTGTCCTTTATGCCAGAACCGGACGAAAGGCACAGGCGGTAAAAGACTTAAATGAAGTCTTTGCTCAAGATCCCGATTACGCCGATGTGCGACAGCGGCTCGCACAACTTGCTTGAGGTGATTTTGATGAGCAGCAGAATCACCGTCATCCGGAATGGAAAAAGTTTTGGTCCATATTCACCGCAGCAGGCGGCTGATTACCTGCGGCAGAATAAATTGCTTTTGAATGATCTTGCCTGTCTGGATAATGATCCTCAAACCTATACGCTGCAAAGTATTCTTGCCAAACTCGGAATCCGCGTAAATGCAGAACCGCCGCTGGGAAGTATAAAAAAAATCGGAGTTGATTTTCTTTTCCCGTGGGCTTCGATTTCCAATATGGGATGGGGGAAAGATTTCCGTTTTTGGGTTCTGGCTGCGGCCGGACTGCTGCCATTGGTCTTTTCCGTTTTTGCAACGGGTTCTCTGATTTACATCGGATTGGCGGTATATGCGTCGATCCTCTGGGGGCTTTTTTTCTTTTCTCAATTCAAAACCGATCAGGTTCAAGTAAAAGTGTGTATTCAGACAATGGGGGTTTCCTGCCTGTTCATTTTCGCTTTGCTGCTGCTGAATACATTAACTCCGTTTCACAGAAGCATGTCTGGGCATTCGAACAATTTTTTTTATC
>JAZUCR010000549.1:0-1560 GCA_045639225.1 Victivallales bacterium | reverse complement strand
GGTGCGCGAGCATGTCCAGCATGACGCCCCCGGATTTGTCGTAATCGGCGAACCAGTCGCCCCATTCGCGGCGGAAAGCGCCGAAAAGACAGCAGACGGACCCGCAGATCAGTTTGCCGAGCTTGCCTTCGTCAATGAGTTTTTTCATCATGATGCAGCCGGGCGAATAACGGCGGACGAACCCGATGGCGAAGAGATTTTTGTAATTGCGGATGAGCGGGGTGAGTTCTTCGAAGTCTTCCCGCGAACGGCAGAGCGGTTTTTCGCAGAAGATCGGTTTGCCGGTCGCCATGGCCGCCAGCACGCCTTCCTTATGGCAATACGTCGGCGAAGTGATGATGATTAGTTCCGTTTCCGGGCTGTTGACCAGTTCGGACAGACTGTTCATGATCCTGACCGTGGGATATTTTCCGGCGAAGGCTTTGGATTTTTCCGGATCGATGTCGTAGACCGCGGACAGCCGGACGCTATTCAATTTGATAAGGTTCGAAGCATGGGAATTGCCCATGCGTCCGGCTCCGATGATTCCGATTTTCAGCATTTTCAACTCCTTTTGATTTTATTTGTATTCAATGACAAACGGTTTGTATTTGGCGAATTCATGGGCCCTGACCATCGTTTCCACGACAGCCGCACCTTGTTCGACCGTGACCGGATACGGATCGCCGCCGTTCAATGACTGGTAAATGTGATACCACATCGTATCGGGATAGGTATATCCCTTGTCCGCTTCCTCTTTGCCGGGCTCGATCTGTTTCCCCCGCTGAAGGATATGTCCGTATCCCTGTTTCACCGGACGGGTCTCCTCGATGAATTTCAAGGTTTCGTTCGGATTGCCGTAAACCAGCGGGAAATTCCCTTTGACTCCGTCGAGACGCGAAAATTTGATTGCAGGATCCAGATATTTCAGCTGCATTTCGAGTCCGCTCGACGGAATGACCAGCGATCCCCGGCTTCCCCAGATCTCATACAGATTGCCGTAGATCGTCAGCACCGTTGAGATTTCGATATCGACCACGCAGCCGTTTTCACCGGTCAGGACCAGCTTGACCTGATCGTCGGCATCCCCGCCGCCGACACAATGGGCCAGATTGCACCAGATGTCCTTGACCGGGGAATTCAGGAACTGCAGTCCCTGATCCACGAAATGCGGTCCCCAATTGTTGAACAGTCCGCCATGGCATTCATAGAGGGTCTGCCAGTCACACCGCCGCACATATCCGGGATGGCGATGGATTTTGATCATGGAGATGTTCCCGAGGATCCCCGATTTCAGGACTTCCATGATCTGCAGGAATGCGGGTTCGAAACGACGGTTGCAGCGCAGAAAAAGTTTGCCCGGGTATTTTTTCGATGCCTCCAGCAGCTGATGCGCCTGTTCGATGGAAACGGCAAAAGGCTTGTCGACGACCGCCATCTTGCCGGCTGCCAGAGCCATCAACGCATGGGGCGTATGATCCGCGTTGCGGGTCGCGATGGTGATCATATCCAGATCGGGATCCGCCAGCATCTTTTCGTAATTGTCATAGATCCTGGCATGACTGAACTGCTCCGGCAGAT